>JACQCB010000152.1 GCA_016201805.1 Nitrospirota bacterium
AATCTCCGCAGCCGTCTCCTGGATGATCGTCGTCACAGCCTCGTCCAGCAACGCCTTGAGGTATTTCACCGGAAACACAATGTGGTAGTGGATATGCCACGCACATTGCGCTCCCTTCCTGACCGCATCGCCCCTCGGGTCCTCCATGCTTCCGAGGATACCAGAGAAGCTCATCCACGTAGCAAGCTACGGGGAATCACAAGTTCAATAGTGCAATGATCCAATGCCATCTGCCGTTCAGGGTTCAGCGTTCATCATTTGTTCCGTCCCCACCGTTCCCGATACACGAGCTGCTCAAGGGGTAGTCTGGCCCGCCACCCTGCCCGTTCCAAATCCGGATGAGGGGAAAACTCGGAGACATAGCCCAGACAGAGGTAGGCCACGACTTTGACCGGCCTGGGAATCCCCAAGACCCGCTTCAGCGCCTCATGGTCCAAAATGCTGACCCAACCGACGCCGACCCCCTCGGCCCGAGCGGCCAGCCATAAATTCTGGATCGCGCAACACGTGCTGTAGAGATCGGTATCCCGCACCGTTGAACGGCCCAGGACATGTCGCCCGCCCCGTTGTCGATTGCAGGTCACGCAGAGCGAGATTGGCGCCTCTTCGATCCCCTCCAACTTCAGCCTCCGATAGAGCGTGGCTTTCTCGCCCTTGTACTTGGCGGCAGCCTTGCCGTTTGCTTTATGAAAAAGGGCTTTGACGGCCCGCTTGGTGGACGGCTCGCGAACCACGATGAAGTTCCACGGCTGCATGAACCCCACCGACCCGGCATGGTGCGCCGCGCGGAGAATCTTTTCAAGGACTTCGTCCGGGATCGGATCGGACACAAAATGTTCCCTCACGTCGCGGCGCTCGAAAATCGCCCGATAGACGGCCGCCCGCTCCTTGTCGGAAAACTTTCCGTTGCTGCGGACACGCGTTGGCTTTGGCACGGCCATCAAGTAACCATCCCTTCGACGAACGTCCCATCCGCCACGGCCCCCAAACAAAGCGGGCAGAGACAGTTGGCATACTTTTGTTTGATCCAGGCAAGTTGGGCCGGCTCCAGTTTCACAGTCCCACACCAACAGCCGCCGGCCTGTTGGCAGACAAAGGTCTCGTGACAATGGCCACAGACTTTCTCCATGGGACTAAAACTCGACTCCCTTCTGCGCCTTGACGCCGCTCCGGAACGGATGCTTCAGCTGCTTCATCTCAGTGGCAAGGTCCGCAGCCTCCATCAACTCGGGCGAGGCCCTTCGCCCAGTGATCACCACATGTTGCATGGGCGGACGGTCGCGAAGGACCGGCAACACATCGACAAGATCGACATAGCCGTGGTGCAGCGCAATATTGAACTCATCCAGAATCACCATCGCATAGGAGGGATCGCGCAGGAACTCGGCTGCCGCCTCCCAGGCTTTCCGCGCAAACTCGGTGTCACGCGCGCGATCCTGCGTTTCCCAGGTATAGCCCTCCCCCATGCGAAGAAACCGCACCTGGCCGCCGAAACTCTTCAGCACCCGCTCCTCCGCCGTATCCACCGCGCCCTTGATAAACTGGACGATCGCCACCTTCATCCCGTGTCCGACGCAACGCATAGCCATGCCCAACGCCGCCGTGGTCTTGCCCTTGCCGGCCCCGGTGAAGACAATGACCAAGCCTCTTTCATCCTGCGCGGAGGCGATCCGCCGGTCCACCGAAGCCTTCAACCGCTCCATGCGGGCTTTGTGTTCTGTTGAATCGGTCATTTCGCCTCACTCCTGCCGGCCAGTCTTCGTTCACGAAAACCCCGTGCGGAAGCCACCAACGTACCGGCCAGGCTGGGCTGACTCCGGAAATGCAGATGGGCATAGAGCGCGACGCAATGGCCCGTCATCAAGCCATCCGGCGGACGGACGGCGCCGCACGCATCCGTGACCGAGCAGGCATACTCAAGCGGCCCTTTTGGCACCAGTTCGGAATAATGAAACTCATGGCCTCGGACTTTGACACCGGGCGATCCAAGCGCGCAGGACTTGGCAATCTCCACTTCCCGATACCCCAGAGTCAAGCCTGGCTTGCGCATCACGGCTTCGGCCGGAAAAAGTCCCACCATATCATGGGCTCGTCCGTCGAAGTCTCGAACGGCCTGGGTCAAGTACATCAGGCCGCCGCATTCGGCATAGATTGTCCCGCCCTTTTCGGCAAACTGCCGGATCGCGATCCGCATCGCCTCATTGTTGGCCAGCCTCTCGCCATGCAACTCCGGATAGCCGCCTCCCAGATAGAGCGCATCGACATCAGGCAAGGCTGCGTCCTTTAGCGGTGAGAATCGAATCAACTCCGCCCCCTCTGTCTCCAACAATTCAAGATTGTCGGGGTAGTAAAAACAGAAGGCCGCATCGTAGGCGATGCCGATCCTGACTACCTCGTGAGGGGTAAAGCGTGAGGCGTGAGGCGTCGTTGCATTCCCTCCCCTCATCCCTAACACCTCACCTCTTACGTCTTCGGAGGCCGAGCAAGCCAATGCTTCCACCTTGTCTAAGTCCACGGTCTCGGTTGCCGCCCGCCCGAGCTTCTCATAGAACTCCGTCGAACCTTGTTCGATGGCCGTCACCAGTCCCAGATGACGATCGCCGATCGTCAGGGTCGAATCGGGTTTGAAGTAGCCGACGACGGTTAGGCCGGTTTCCGCCTCCACCGCTTCCTTCAAGAGCCGGTAATGGCCCTCGCTGCGGACGCGATTGAAGAGGACGCCGGCGACTCGAAGCTGCGGATCGAACCGAGCGTAGCCAGACACCATCGCCGCAGCAGACCTGGCCATGCCGCTGCCGTCGATGACGAGCAGCACAGGAGCGTCAAGCTGCTTGGCCAGCTCGGCCGTGCTGCCGACCTCACTCATCGGCGAGCTGCCGTCGAAAAGCCCCATCATGCCTTCGATGATCGAGAAGTCCGCATCGGCTGAGGCGCGAAGAAAAATCTCCCGGTTCACGGCAGGCCCCAACATCCAGCCATCCAGATTCCGGGATGGCCGGCCGGTTGCCATCGTATGGTGGCCAGGGTCGATATAATCCGGCCCGGCCTTGAAGGGCTGGACCACTCGGCCCCGCTGGCGCAAAGCCGCCAGCAGGGCCAATGTCACCGTAGTCTTGCCGACGTTGCTTCCCGTTCCGGCGATAACGAGTCGTGGGATGTCCATCCGCCTCCTTCACCACGACAAATCGCGATTGACGCGGATTCCAAAGTAGATCGAACGCACCGGCGTGCCGGCGTTGAGAATCTCCTCATAGTGCTGGTTGAACAGGTTGTCCACGCGGACATAGGCTTGCACCTTCTGGCTGACGTCATAGTTGGTCGTCAAGTTCCACACACCAAACCCGGTGATGTTCTGCCGGTCCCTGGTCGTGTTGAAGCGCGAGCCAACGAAGCGGCCTGCCAGGATGAAACGAAGCGGCTCGGTGGGCTGATACCCCATCTGAAGACTCCACTGGTCCACGGGCCAGCGCGTAAGGCGTGTGCCATTGCTCAAGTCCCGCGTCATCGTGTTCGTGTACTGACCTTGAATGTCGAGGCTTTTCAAGAGAAACCGGTTGGCCGTATACGTATAGGCGGCGGCGAACTCCCAACCCTTGGCGGAGGCGCTGCCGATATTGATCGGACATTGGTTAAACGTGCTGAACGGCGCACAGACCACGGGATCAAGCGTCGTGATGATCAAATCGCGATACCGGTTCCAGAAATAGCCGCCGCTCAATTTGAGGCTTTTGCTGAAGAGCCACTGATCCACCCCGATATCAAAACTTTGACTCTTCTCCTGGCGGAGATTGGGGTTTCCGAAGTTGGGGAAAAATAAATCATTGATCGACGGCGCCCGGAAACCGGTCGCATAACTCGTCCGGAACTTCGTGTCCGTCTCCTTGTGGAGATACCCACCGGTCAGCCTGTAAGTGGTGGCATCTCCGAACACATTATAGCTATCCTGCCGGATGCCCGCTGTGCCGAAGACGCGATCCCAGAGATTCACCTGGGCCTGCGCAAACCCGGCGTTCGACGAGATAATCTTGTCGGCAAGGCCCGTGTCATTCTCTCCCTGCTGTTCCCGGAATTGGTACCCAAAGGTCAGCAAGAGAGGATCCCCCACCTGGACATTGTGCTGCCATTCAATCCTGTTGGCAAGCACTCGGGTCTCGTTGGGAGAACCGGACGGGACGCTGGTCACACCGGTCGTAACGTCGCGCTGGAGGTTGCCTGGAAGAAACAGCGAACCCTCCTGTGATCGAGAGAGCGTGAGCTTCTGGTTCCACCAGTTCGTGATCGGCTGCTCGTAGTTGCCGCTGAAAATGAACTGCCGGCTTTTGCTCTTGGATGCGAACACGTCCTTCGGCGGGTTGCTAATGTTATCCAGCCCCGTCGAACCGTTCATCCAGCGAAAGTCAAACTCCAAGCGTCCGTCCTTCGGCAACGCCACGCCCAAGCGTGAGGACGCGGTCCAGTTTCTGAACGAGTCACGCTCTGTAGCACCACGCCGGTAATTCACCGTGGAGAAGCCTGCAAAGTCCCACCGTGACAGCGCCATCGCAAAATCCACTGGCCCCTTCTTGCCTGTCACCTGCCCACCCTCTCGGATGGAGTTGAAGGAGCCGTATTCAAAGAAGGCGTTCGAGGTCGGCTTATCGGTTCCCCTCTTGGTCGTGATGTTGATCACTCCGCCCATCGCGTCCGACCCCCACAACATGCTCTGTGCCCCGCGAAGGATTTCGATCCGTTCGATATTGTCCGTCGTGACATTGGCGAAGTTGTAATAACCGAGCGTTCCGCTGTTGACGATCGCCCCGTCGATGAGCACCAGCGTCTGCGATCGGGTACCGCCCCGCACCTGGACGGTCGCCTCTGTTCCAGGCCCGCCGTTGGAAAATACGGCCACGCCCTGCGATAAACGAAGGGCGTCTATGACGGTCTTGAACTTCTGCCGCTGCATCTCCTCGCCGGTGATGACCTCCACCGCGCTGGCCAGATGACTCACCGGCACCGGCGTCTTGGTCGCGCTGGTCACCACTTCGTCCGTCTGCACGACGGGCACCTCTTCTTCCGCATGGCTCACATGAGTCCCAACCACAACCGCAAACAACAGACATAGCCCAATGGCAAACTGACGCATGGCCACTTCCCTTTCGCTCGAAGGGTCGAGTGAACAAACTCAACAGCCGGGTTTCCTGACTTGCGGATCGTCGTTCTCCCGCGCCTTCCCATCCTGAACCTGTGACGCGTGATGAGTGACGCGTGACCAGTCAGAAGAGCCTATCGCTCAACTCCGAACCTGTCACTCGTCACCCGTCACCTGTCACCGTCCCTCAGACAGTGGCTTTCTGCGGAATTACTCCCCGCTTACAGTGGCGGCACCGTGATGGTCTTGCACCATCTTCCCCGTTCTGTCGGCTTCTCCCCTGACAATCCTCCCGATAAACACTCACGCCCTGTCGCTACACACACGAGAAGTGGGCGCATCCTCCTCTTTTTTCGTGACGCGTGACGAGTGATACGTGACGAGTTAAGCCATAAGATCGGCCCTCCTCGTCTCCTCTACTACCCGTCACCCACCACGCGTCACCCGTCACGATTTTTCCGGCCAGGCAGAGTCACCCTCGGCAAGCCGGACTGAGGATGCCGATCGACCAAGACCTTGCAGTGGTACACGGCCTCCAGTACTTCCGGCGTCACGACCTCTTCAGGAGGCCCCAGACGTACGGCACGCCCCTTATCCAACAACAAGAGGCGATCACAGTATTGACTGGCCAGGTTCAAGTCGTGGGACACCAGGACCACGGTCAATCCCCGCTCTTCGTTGAGCCGGCGCAGGATCGAGCAAATATCCAATTGGTGGTGGAGATCCAGAAAGGCCGTCGGTTCGTCTAGAAGCAGGACCTTCGGCTCCTGCGTCAGCGCCCGGGCAATGACCGCCCGCTGACGCTCCCCGCCGGACACATCGGCGATGGAGCGATGAGCCAGGTGCAGCACATCGGTCTCCCGCATCGCCGCCTCCGCCACACGGACATCCTCCGGCCCTTCCCATCCAAGACCGCTCAGTCCGACAGTTCGGCGATGGTGGGGAAACCGCCCCATCAACACCATTTCGGTGATCGAGAAAGGGAAGGTGATCGGGCTCTCCTGCGGAACCAGAGCCACAGCCCTGGCCACGGCATGCTGCGGCATGCCGGCAAGCTCGGAACCGAACAAAGCTAAGATCGTCAAGGACCCACCCGTTGGCCGACCGGCCGCTTCCGGCATGGCCGTAGGAAAACTGGAGCCCTTCCACCGAGTAGGCGGAAATCCCCGTCATTGCCTTGGTGTTCACGCCAGCCGGCCCTTCCGTGACGCTAGGAGATAGATAAAGAACGGCCCTCCGGCCAGGGCGGTCACGACGCCCACGGGAATCTCCGTCGGAGATAGCAAGGTACGCGCGATCGTATCCGCGGCCATCAGGTACATCCCCCCCACCAAGGCGGAGGCGGGCAACAGCAACCGGTGGTCCGCCCCGATGAGCAGACGCATCGCATGCGGGATGACCATGCCGACAAAACCGATCATGCCGCTGACCGAAACCACGGCTCCCGTGAGCAGCGCCGACGTGAAAAAGACGGTCTTCTTGACCGCCTCAACCTCCACGCCCAGCGCACGAGCCGACTCTTCCCCCAGCGCAAGGAGGTTGAGCGAGGCCGCCTGGCGGAACAAGACGAACAGACCGACGAGGAGATAGGCCGCCAGCACGAGCATGGCCGAATAGTCCGGCGCGGTCAGCGTCCCCATCAACCAGGACATCATGCCGAAGGAGCGATTCGGCTCCATAATCGACGTCACAAACATGACCATCGCGGAGAAGATGGCATTGAGAATCACCCCGGCCAGCAGCAACGTATGAATGGGCAGGTACCCATAGGAGGTCGCGATGCGGTAGACCACGAGGACGGAGAGCAACCCTCCGGCCATGGCGCAGAGAGGCAGCGCCGAAAACGCCAGGACTGTGCCGGTCAACCCGAACAGAATCGCTAGCCCTGCGCCCAGCGCCGCCCCGCTGGAAATACCGAGCACATAGGGGTCGGCCAGGGGATTTCGCAATAAGGCCTGAAGCCCCACACCGACTGCCGCCAGACAGCCGCCGACCATGAAGGCCAGCAGCACCCGCGGCAAGCGCACCTGCATGAGGATCACGCCGGCGGCGCCGGCCGATTCAAGACCGGCCTGTCCGTCACGAAGGGCCAGACTCACGATCCGCATCTCTTCGGCAAGCCCGATATGCTCCGTGCCGAATTGCATGCAGGTCAGCAACACGAGACCGGCGATTATAGCCAGGGCCGACAGAGTGAGCAGCCATCGCATAGGCGAGAGTCTGACCGACCCGTCCGCCACGACTCGCGACGATCCTGCAGAGACCGTTGCGATAGCCTTCTGTCCTGCCGATTCGGTCGGTCCGGCCCTGAGTCCCATTATGGTCCTGGCCTCTGGTCGAAAGCCTCCGGATGAATGATGCGGGCCAAGGCCTCCAGGCCTTGCACGATCCTGGGACCGGGCCGATTCAAGAGATCCGATTGGACATGATGGAATCGCTGCTGCCGTACCGCCGACATGGTCGTCCATCGCTGCCACTGTTGCTGCTCGCTCTCGGACACGGCTTCGCTCTTGCCCACGGGGAAAATCAACAGCTCCGGGTCCTCCCTCAGCACCTCTTCCAAGCTCAGGCGCGGATAGGGCGCCTGGGCGCGGCCGGCCACGTTGACGCCGCCGGCCAGTTCGATCATCTGATGGATGAAACTCCCCGGCCCAACCGTGATGAGCGGCTGGCTGTTCAGGACATACAGCACACGCAGCGGCGGGAGCACCTGGACCTTAGCCCTGATCGCCCCGATCCGCTCCCGTATCTCGGTGGCGACCCGATCGCCCGCCTGGGCGCGATCCATCATGCGTCCAATGATCTGAATATGGGAGGGAATATCCTCGATGGTCTTGGCATCCAGAATAAATGTGGGAATCTTGAGTTGTTCGAGCTTGGCCAGAATATCCGCCCGGAGAAAAGTATTGGGCGCCAGAACCAGGTCCGGCCTCAACGCGACGATGGACTCCAAGTTCGGATGCGAATAGCCGATCTTTGGCTTGGCGCCGGCCTGGGGGGGATAGTCGCAAAAGTCAGTGACCCCGACGATTTTCTCGTCGAGCCCGAGGCTATAAAGAATTTCCGTCATGCTGGGCGCCAGCGAGACCACCCGGACCGGCGGCTTGGCCAGGTAGAGCTTGCGTCCCAGGTCGTCCACGAAGGTCCGCGAGGCCAGATTGGCCATGAACGGCATGCCTGTGAGGATCCCTTGCTGTCGCCGCTTCATCGCCGTCTCATCACTCTCGCCAGCCTGCGCAACGCCGGCAGTCCATAGTACCGCCAGGCAGAGGCACCAGGGCCACCCCCCCACGCCGCCTTGTCGTTGCTGGTTCCTCAAACAAAAAATCCCCAAGGCCTGAGAGACCCTGAGGATTGCACCCGCTTCTTCACCCTCACCCTTTCCCCAGCCCACGAGGGAAAGACGGTTATTGCTCGGGCAGGTTTTCTGGCTTAGGGGTGCGTGAGGCGACGAATACGTCGCGTCACGTTTGCGCATGCCGGCGAGCCGGCTTGATTCTTATGCGCTCTGTCTACTCCCCGCGCCTTCCCATCTTAAAACCGTGACGCGTGATACGTGACGGGTGACAAGTCAGAAGAGCCTAGCGCTCAACTCCAAACCTGTCACTCGTCACCCGTCACTGTCCCTCAGACAGTGGCTTCAGCGGGTTTCGTCCCCATCACAGCGGCGGGACCACGAGGGATTCACACCCTCTTCCCTTCACCCGGAGACAGCTATGTTGTTGGCCCACAATAGGAGAGGCTGCGGAGCCTTGTCAAGATCAAAGTGCGCTGACGTTCAGCCGATCACGCCACGATTCGTCTCCCGCGCGAAACGAGGGCCGTGCAATCGGACAACTTCTCGACCTCTACCTCAGCGATACTTTATTTTCAACACGATGATGGCGCCGGACAAGATTAACGTCACAGCATTGGCGAGAATCACCGGCTGCGAATGGATGAGCAAGC
>JACQCB010000169.1 GCA_016201805.1 Nitrospirota bacterium
GCTTGAGGCATGTGGCCGGCATGCAGGAGCGCGTCCGCAATCTGGGCGTCGTCAAGCATCTTGGTCAAGCCATCCGTGCAGAGCAGGAGGCGATCGCCTGGCTGCAACAGGTGCGCGGAGAGGGTCGGCGTCGCGGAAGCTTCGGTGCCTAGCGCGTTGGTCAACATGTGGCGAAGCGGGTGAGTCAGTGCCTCCTCCGGTGACAGCAAGCCTTGCCGGATCCGGTCCTCCACCCAGGAATGGTCTCGTGTGAGGCGGGTCAGTGACTGGTCTCGAAAGAGGTAGGCGCGGCTGTCGCCGAGGTGGGCTGTCGTGGCCTGCGTGGTCTGTGGGAGGGGTGCGGAGTCCGGGTTGGAAGATGGGCTGGAAGAAGGAACGGCGCGAAGGTGTAGGACGACGACCGTCGTTCCCATCCCCGCTAACGCAGGCTGTGTGATCGCTTCCGCGCGGATCGCTTGGTTGGCAGCACGAATCGCCTCGCGCAGTGCCGTGGAGGGGTGCTTTTGTGAAGGATTGTCCGGGTGATGTTGCGGAAACCGCCCGAACGAGTCGCATGACGACGCGATCGTCTCGACCGCCAGACGGCTGGCCACCTTTCCTCCGGCACGGCCCCCCATGCCGTCGGCGACGATCCAGAGGCCGTACTCGTTCAGAACGGCAAAGGCGTCCTGGTTGGACTGACGGACCAAGCCGATGTGCGTCAGGCCGGCGCTTCTCCAGATTTGGCTACAGGGCTGCTCCACGCGAATCCTGTTTCCCCACAGCCGGTGGCGGAATGGCCGGACCGTAGCGCGTCTGCAACTGGTCGTAAATGAGGGTTGCGAGGGGCTCCAGGTTCCGGACGTCGGCCTCGTTATAGCGGAGCAAAAGGTCGAGCGCGGCTGTCTGTCCGTGATGACGCCAGGTGTTCCACAATCTGACGGCTTCCCAGCCGTCCAGCCCCTGGAGGTCGGATGCTCGTTGAATGCCGACTTCCGACTCAATCCGTTTGAGTCCTCCGCTGAGCCCCAGGCGCTTGGCCGCGAAGCAGAGGTCGAAGTGCGGGAGATCGGCAATCAACCCAGGAAATTTTGCGCGTAGGTAGGGGAGATCGAAAATGCTCCCGAAGAACGTGATGATGAGGCTGTGTTGCGTGAGTTCGGCGTTGAGCCGCTCTTCGGACAGCGAGTCGCCCTGCACCAGGCTGATCATCCGTCCGTTTGCGTAGAGCCCCACCACCGTCACCTCGCCGTGAAGCGGAGGCTCACCGGTGGTTTCGATGTCCAGATAGACGGCGCCGGTTTTGAACGCTTCGAAGAGGCGCCAGTGGTCGCGGGACTTCAGGCAATGCGAAAAGTAGCGCGACTGCCCCGTCTGCAAGTGGTGCATCGCGGCGGCAATGTCGAGATCGTAGGCCTGTTTCCGTCCCGGCGAGATGCCCGGCAGTGCCGTCCGCGCGAGAAATGTCCGCCAATCTGCGACGCCGTCTTCCCAGAGCCGCCGTTCGGTACACTCGCCGATGCCCTTGAGTAGCACAAATGAGGATTGAATCATGGTGGAGCAGAAGCCGGCGCAATGGACGCTGGTTTTGCGCCGGATTCTAGCCTTGATTTCAGCCTGGAAACAAGCTAAATTCCGCTTGCGCGATGCCTGCAAGTCGTGCCTCTTCACGGGGCTTCCATCGCGGCAGTACGCGGCAGTGTTGGATGTGAATACTATGGACAACGGGATCAGGCGGATTACGATCGCTGTAGGCGGGCTCACGCTTGACGCGGAGTTAAAGATAAACAAGACCGCCGATGCCATTTATGCGGCTTTGCCGGTAGAGGCCTCGCTGAATACGTGGGGTGAGGAATTCTATTTCAAAATTCCCGGGGTGAAGGATCAGCGGGAGACGGCGACGACGCAGGTGAAGGTGGGGGACCTGGCTTTCTGGGGAGCCGGAGAAGTCCTGGCGATTTTTTTCGGGAGAACGCCGATGAGCCTGGGTGCAGATCCGGTGCCGGCCGACCGGGTGAATGTCGTGGGGCGCATCGTCGGAGATGCCACGATCTTGCGACAGGCCATGGATGCGACGAAAATCCGAGTCGACAAGGCCTGAGAACGTAATAGGTCTGGCACAAGGGGCGTGTGATGAGGCTTTCGAAGGAACGAATCGGCCACATGGCCGGGGTTTTGGTCGCGCATCTCCGAAAGGAAGGGCAACTGGAGGTGCAGGGGCCGGAGAAAGCCCTTGTCGAGGTCCTGGATCATGCCATCACGGATGAGTTGATGGTCGAAGATCGATTGAACGTCGAGGTCCGCGGGCTGTTGAAAGCCTACGAGGCGGAGATTGAAAAAGGACATGTGGACTACCAGAAGATGTTTGTGATGATCAAGCAGAAGTTGGTCAGGGAGCGGGGAGTGATCCTGTGAGAAAGAGGCTGTCGGCCCTTAGCCGTCAGCTCCCAGTGTATCTCGGATCCAAGAGCGTGAAGCTGATGGCTTGCTGAAGATGTTGCTCAGCGACGACAAAGTGATGCATCTTGCGCACGTCATCCTTGCCTGCCTCAAGAAGGCGCCGGCGGCACGGCTCATAGGGGATGAAGCGCTGGTCCTTCGCGAGATCAAGCGGGTGCTTGCCGTGGAGGTGAGCCAGGAAGAACAGGTCGATCAGGTGGTGCGGGGCCGATTGGCCTCCTATTCTCGGCTGATTGCCGAGGGGAGTTCGGAATGGGAAGTCCTGTATCGCAAAGCGTTCGAAGACGAGCTTCGCAAACACAACAAACCGTGAGGACGACGGCGCTTCCCCTATCCGCTCAGAGGCGACTATGAGATTCATCGCATCGTGGCTTGTGATCGGCTGGCTGCTCTGGCTCCCCGCTTGCGCCGGTCCGGAGAAGCCGAAACCGAGAATGCCCTTGCCGGTTGCGTTGAGTTCTCCCGGCCCGGTCAGGCAATTGACGGAGCAGGGCATGCGCGACTATAAGAACGGGCGCTTTGAAGAGGCCAAGGCGGCTTTTCAGCAAGCGATGGCCGGCGCGCCGAAGTCCGGGCAGGCCCATTACAACCTGGGGCTGGCGCTCTACGCGTTGGGAGACACGGACGAAGCGCGGGAGCATTTTATCGAAGCCGCCAATCTGGAGCCCGGCAACAAGGACATCTGGGACTCGCCGGCCTTGCGTCCCTATGGCGCGCCGGATCCGAACATCGTCAAGAAGCAGAAGGAGTATCAGGGCAAACGGCCCTCGGGTGGAGGTATGGGAGGGGTTCGATAAGGAGCGAGCCCCGCGGATGGCTGTGGAGGGCCGGCCGGTCTCTTATCCAGGGCGCAGTATGGCCCACGTTTCCGGGTGTTCCTTCCCGCAGGTCCCTCTTTCCAGCCAGATGACTTGCCAGTAGGCCAAGTTGGCCGATCGATCATGCAATCCCTTGTGAGCCTCTGTGAACACGCGCGTCCGGCGCTCCGTTACGTTGGGCGTTGCAGGACCATGGCGGAGGGATGCTTGCCGAGGCGAGGCAAGCCGAGTACTATGCGTGGAGAAGGCGCACGGGATGGCAACAGAATTAGCTGAGGGAGATAAGGCGCCCGATTGGTCGCTCCCGGATGAGCAGGGGAAGACCGTGCGCTTGAAAGATTTCAGGGGGAGCCCCGTAGCGCTGTACTTCTATCCAAAAGACAATACGCCAGGATGCACGAAGGAAGCCTGTGGCTTTCGCGATTCGATCGCGCGGATTCGGAAAACGGGCGCGGTGGTCTTGGGTGTGAGTCTGGACGGGCCGGGCGCACATAGGAAGTTTATCGCCAAGTTCGACCTGCCCTTCTCGCTGCTGTGCGACGAGGATGCCCGGGTGTCCAAAGCCTATGGCGTCTACAAGGAAAAGAGCATGTACGGGAAGAAGTACTGGGGTATCGAGCGCAGCACCTTTGTGATCGACTGGGCCGGCGTGCTCAAAGCGGTGTTCCGCAAGGTGAAGGTGGACGGCCACGTGGAAGAAGTGCTGGCGGCGCTGAAAGCGTAGGCGCGAGGCAAGAGGCTAGGGGCTATAGGCATAGTGGCAACGTTATGGGTGAGAGACGAGCTATCTTGGCGTCGGGTTTACCCATCGCCTTTCGCCGATTGCCGCTAGCCTGACGAAGTCATGGATATCCGCGAAAAAACCTGGCACGGCTTGCGTGCGGCCTCCCTGTCGATCATCGCCGGACTGGGGCATTTGTATCTCGGTGAGAAGCGCGGCTATGCCATCATCGGCTTCGGCCTGGCCCTGGCGGTCGTGTCGCGAGTGCTCTGGAGACCGGCCGAACTCCTCTATCTCAGTCTCGCGATTTTTTCCGCCGTGGATGCCTATTCGATCGCCAAGCGCGGGCATGGCCTGATGTGAGGCGTCGTATTGCGGGGAGACGTCCGTCCTAGCCGGGAGGTGTACGGTGCCCAAACGATCAGCCGCTCACGGTCGCCCGCCTGTCTCCTCGCGTCCACTGATCAAAACGGTTCCGCCCGGTCCCAAAGCCAGGGCCTGGGTCCGCCGCGACGAGGCGGTGCTCTCCCAGTCCGCCACGCGCATCTATCCACTGGTCGTCGAGAAGGCGCGGGGTGCGACGGTGGAAGATGTGGACGGGAACCGGTACCTGGATTTCACGGCCGGCATTGCCGTGGTCGCGACGGGCCATTCCCATCCCCAGGTGGTAAAAGCGATCAGCCGGCAGGCGTCGCGTTTCATTCATATGTCCGGGACCGATTTTTATTACCCGGCTCAGGTCAAGCTGGCGGAGGCGATCGAGCGGGTCACGCCGGGCAAGGTCCCTAAACGGACTTTCTTTAGCAATTCCGGCACCGAGGCGGTCGAGGCGGCCTTCAAACTGGCGCGCTACAAGACCCGCCGGCCGCTCACCCTTGCGTTTCAGGGAGCCTTTCATGGAAGGACGATGGGCGCGCTTTCCTTAACCGGCAGTAAGGCCGTCCAGCGCAGGCATTTCTCGCCGCTCATCCCTGGCGTAACGCACGTGCCCTACGCCAATTGTTACCGCTGCCCCTATGGGCTGACCCACCCGTCCTGCCGGATGCATTGCGTGACGGTCATCCGCGACGTGTATTTCAAGACCCTCCTCCCGCCTGAGGATGTCGCCGCCATCATCGTCGAGCCGATCCAAGGGGAAGGCGGTGTCATCGTTCCGCCGCCGGAATTTCACCCGATGCTGGCCGCGCTAGCCCGTGAATTCGGCATCGTGTATGTCGTGGACGAAGTGCAAACGGGAATGGGGCGGACGGGCAAGATGTTCGCCAGCGAACATTGGGGCGTCGAGCCGGACATCATCGCGATCGGCAAAGGCATTGCGTCCGGCCTGCCGATGGGGGCTACCGTGGCCTCCGCCGAGCTGATGAACTGGCAGGCTGGCGCCCATGCCAACACGTTCGGCGGGAACCCGGTTGCCTGCGAGGCGGCGCTGGTGACGATCGAGCTGCTGGAGAAGAAGCTGGTGGCGAACGCGGCCTCGGTGGGCGCGCACTTGCGTCGCGAGTTGGAGAAGTTGAAGACGCGGCATCGGCTGATCGGCGATGTCCGGGGCCTGGGACTGCTGATCGGCATCGAATGCGTCCGCGACCGCGACACGAAGGAGATGGCGATCCAGGAACGAAACGACATCGTTCAGCGGTGTTTCCGCAAGGGCTTGCTCCTGCTCGGGGCCGGTCAGAACGTGCTCCGGATGGCGCCGCCTCTGGTGATCACCAAGCGAGAGGCCGATGTGGCCTTGGAGATTTTGGATGCAGTCCTCACGGACGTTGAAGGACGCTGACCGGGGCAGAGGGAGTCGATCCGGGGGCCTGTTATGGGCCGTCTGGCTCCTTCTGGCCGGTCTCTCTCTTGCTCCGCCTGAGGCCGCTGCCGATAAGGTCTCCGGTCGCCTCTTGCTGCAGGATGTCCTGACCGTGCCGAGTCGTCCTGTAAGGATTGAGGCCCGCTTGGTTCGCGAGGGCCTGCTTGGGCCGACCGGGTTGGGGGGAGAACAACTCGAATTGATCGTGGGAGGGAAAAGCGCGGGGCACGCGATGACCGGAGGAGATGGGCGGGCGTTGTTCGACTATACCTCGAGGATGCGGGGCAATTATGTGATCACGGTCCGACTGGCTGCCACGAAGCGGGTGGACAGTCCTGAGACAAGCGCCATATTGGCATGTTGGGAACGTCGTCGCCCCATCCTCTTAGTGGACATGGCGGCGCTGACCGAGGAGCCCAGAGCTCCCGTCGTTTCCATCGCCTCCGTACCGCCTTCTCCCTCCGTGCCTTCCTCGTCGATCAACGTCCATCGACGGGATCGTCCGGCTCCGGTGCCCGATGCGGCCGATGAACTCAAACGGCTTTCGGACTATTACTTCAACGTGATCTATTTGTCTCGATCCGGCCAGGATGGAGCTCCTTCAGGAGAAGACGAGCGGGCCTGGCTTCGGCAGCATCGGCTTCCGCCCGGGTTCTTGGT
Organism: Nitrospirota bacterium; assembly: GCA_016201805.1. Taxonomy (GTDB): domain Bacteria; phylum Nitrospirota; class Nitrospiria; order Nitrospirales; family Nitrospiraceae; genus SCVQ01. The sequence goes on from JACQCB010000169.1 coordinate 6,437, forward strand.
GATGGTGCCATCCGGTCAAGCAGCCCTGGCTGGGCTGATTGACCGGATGAGGGCCGAGGGCTGGGACAATCTCAAGGGCGGGGTCGGACGGACCGCTGAGTTTGCCTCGGTGCTGGTGGAACATCGAATGGACGCGGTGCTGATTTCGGTCTCGAAGGACGAACCCTTGCCGAAAAAAGCTTACGTGGCAAAGGATTGGAAAGAGGTCAGAAAGAAGCTCCAGGCTTGAGCGGCGGCTGAAGGCAGGCGTCGGCTCCCCTTTTATTTTGGCGCCGCTTCCTTTAAGATGCAGTGACATCCTCTGCTGTGGCGATCCTGCCGGTCGACTCATAACGTGACGAGGCTCCTGCCGATGCGGGCAAAGACCAGTTTTTTCTGCCAGTCGTGCGGACATCAGGCGCCGCGATGGCTGGGGCGGTGCCCGGACTGCAGTAATTGGAACAGTTTCCGAGAAGAGCGAGTCGCGCCGGCCGGCAAGCGAAGTCCGGCAGCCTCCTTGACGGCCGTCTCCAAGGCCACGTCTATCGATACGATCGAGGTGGTGGGAGATAACCGTTTGCGGACGGAGATCGGGGAATTCGACCGGGTCCTGGGTGGCGGGGTCGTGCCAGGGTCGGTGATCCTGATCGGAGGCGATCCCGGCATCGGCAAGACGACGTTGCTGCTGCAGACCCTCCCACGACTGGCCTCGGACGGGGAGAAAGTCCTCTACGTGTCCGGGGAAGAGTCTCCCAGTCAGATCAAGATGCGGGGGCAACGGCTGGGAGTGCATGACCCCAGCCTCTATGTGCTGGCCGAAACCTCTCTCGAAGAGATCCTCAAGGCAGTTCAGGAAATCCAGCCTGCGGCGATGGTGGTGGATTCGATCCAAACGGTCTCCACGGACCAGATCACGTCTGCCCCTGGCAGCATCAGCCAGGTCCAGGAAGTGGCCGGCCAGCTCATGTGGTTTGCCAAGCGGAGCGGGGTGCCCGTCTTTATCATCGGCCATGTCACGAAAGAAGGCGCCATCGCCGGTCCTCGCCTCCTCGAGCATATCGTGGACACGGTGCTGTACTTCGAGGGAGACAAGGGCCATACCTATCGGATCTTGCGTGCGGTGAAGAACCGCTTCGGCTCGACGAACGAGATCGGGGTCTTCGAGATGAAGGACGTGGGGCTGGAAGAAGTCGGCAACCCCTCGGAATTGTTTCTGGCCGAGCGGCCCGAACAGAGTACGGGCTCGGTGGTCGTCTCCAGTCTCGAAGGGTCCAGGCCGATCCTTGTCGAATTGCAGGCCTTGGTTACGGCGACCGGGTACAGCATGCCGAAGCGCATGGCGAACGGGGTGGAACTCAACCGGGTTGCCCTGCTGCTGGCCGTGATGGAAAAGCGATTTGGGCTGCACTTGTCGGGCCAGGATGTCTATGTGAACGTCGTGGGCGGGATGACGATCGACGAGCCGGCGATTGACCTGGGGATCGTGGCGGCAGTTACGTCGAGCCTCCGCGAGAAGCCGATCGACCACCGGACGGTCGTGTTGGGCGAAGTGGGGTTGGGCGGCGAAGTGCGTGCGATCAGCCAGGCGGAACTCCGCATCCGCGAAGCGGCGAAAATGGGGTTCCAGCGGTGCGTCTTGCCGGAGCGGAATCTGCTGAAGCTCGAGCCGATTGCGGGGATGGAATTGCTGGGAGTCAGGGAAGTCGGCGAGGCGCTGGATGCCCTGTTGCCGTGAAGTCAATAACATAGGGATCGTGCAAACAGTGGCCGGAAGGATGTTCTCGATTGCCTGGGGTTCGTGGTTGATGCTGCCTTTTCTGCTGGCCGGGTGCGCCACATGGGTCTGGCGCGAAACGCCTCCCTTGAAAGAAGCGACTGCCGGGCAGTTGACCGAGTTGCTGCGGGAGCGAGAAGCGGCGATCCAGACCATGAAGGGGCTGTTCAGGCTGCAAGTCAAAGGGCCTGGGATTCTATTGGCGCAGCGAATGGAAGGGGCGATGTTCTACCGCCGTCCCAATGCGCTCAGGCTTCAGGGGTTCAACCATGTCGGCGGTTCGCTCTTTGATTTGGTCCTGGCGGATGAGGTGTACCGGCTGCGCCTGCCCGGGCAGGTCTTTACCGGGAGGCTGGATGCGTTGTCGCGCACGGACACAATCGGCCGGCCGTTGCAACTGAGCGTCCTGGCCGTGAGTGGCGCGGTGGGAACCGCTGCGGTTTCGAAAGGGGAGGTCGTCTCGCTTTCGGAAGACGGCGATCTGTACCGACTCGATGTCCTGGCTCCGGGGAGCGAGGGGCTTGTCCGCGCAGGTTTGCCCGTTCGCCGCATCTGGTTTGAGCGGCAGACCTTGCAGGTGGTTCAAGAAGATCGTCTGACAGGGGAGGGCGAGGTGGAAGTCGCCGTGCGGTTCGAGGACTTTCGTCCGCTTGCCCTTCCGGTGAAGATCCCGGCCCCCTCGACCGAGGTTCCAGCAGCGGCCTCCCCCATGCTCAAACCCTTTAAGGTGACGATACAGGATGGGCAGGGGCAGGGTACGTTGCAACTCACGTTTCACGAGATCGTGCCGAATCCTGACCTCAAGCCGGAGGACCTTGGGGCCGCCACGGGAAGCCGCGCGCCTGCGCGGGCCGCGGCACCGGCCGTCCGGTATGGCAGTCAAGAAGGCGAGGCGGAGTTGCAATGAAACTCCTGGCGATCGAAACCGCCACGCCGCAGCAGAGTGTGGCGATCCTCGACGGGACGACCGTGCTGGGTCGCGCAGATGAAGACGCCAAGGGGAAGCATGCC
>JACQCB010000159.1 GCA_016201805.1 Nitrospirota bacterium
TACGGGGCCTGAAGGTATGGTGCGGGGCGCGTTAAAAACTGACCGGCGACCGATCCTCGGCTTCACCATGGGCGATCCGGCCGGCATCGGTCCGGAGGTCATCGCAAAAGCCCTGGCCAGGCCTGAGGTTCACCGCCTGTGTCTTCCGATGGTCATTGGTTCCAAGCCGGTGATGGAACGGACGGTGCGTGCGTTGCGGCTGCCGTTGCAGGTGGTGCAAGTGCAAGGTCATGGGCATGTGGGCCGTCGCGGCGAGTTGCCGGTCTTGGACCCGCTGGAGAAGCCGCTTGGTCGGTTTCAGATGGGGAGGGTCGCCAAGTCCTGCGGCGCCGCCTCGGTGGCCTGTATCGCCAAGGCCGTCGAGTTGGCGCAAGCACGCTGCATCGATGCGATCGTCACAGGGCCGATCAACAAAGAAGCGATCAACAAAGCCGGATACGACTATCCCGGCCACACCGAACTCCTGGCGGATCTGACCCGCAGCCGGGAGGTCGGGATGATGATCCTGGGCGGGCCGCTGAAGATCATGTTCGTCACGACGCATGTGGCGATTCACGACCTTCCGAAAGCGCTCACCCAGGCTCGTGTGGGGAAGGCGATTCGTTTGGCGGCCAGGGCGCTTCGTGAGTATTTCGGCATTGCTGAGCCGAAGGTCGGCGTGGCGGCCCTGAATCCTCATGCCGGCGAGGGAGGGTTGTTCGGCGACGAAGAACGGACGATTATCCGTCCTGCGGCGCGGCGCGCCAGAGCCGCCGGGATCCGCGCCAGCGATCCGCTGCCGGCCGACACGCTCTTCGGCAAGGCCGTGCGCGGCGACTACGACGGCATCGTCGCCATGTACCACGACCAAGGCCTGATCCCGCTCAAGCTGGTGGCCTTCGGCAAATGCGTGAACCTCACGGTGGGGTTGCCGATCATTCGTACGTCGGTGGATCATGGGACGGCCTTCGACATCGCCGGCAAGGGCGTGGCGGACTCCGGCAGTTTGATCGAAGCCGTGAAGCTGGCCGCCAGACTGGCCGACTTGAAACGATGAACGCGGAACGCTGAGCGATGAACAAGGAGTCGAAAATGGCCGACAAGATCAACCCGGCGCTCGACTTTATCCAGGCCCAGATCAAGGAACTGGATGCGCTGCTCTTGCAGGCGACGAAGGACCTCAATACGGTGGCCGGGGCCGAGCGCGTGGGCAAGTGGAAGGCGCGATTGGTCCCCTTGCTCGCCCAACAGGTGGGGCAGCAGGAGGCCAAGCGGTTTGCAGAGATCAAGACAGGCCCTTCCTTCACGAACGATCTTCTGGAAGAGCTGGGCGATGACGTCGAGGTGTACCGGGAGTTTCTGGTGGCCCTGGCCGAGCAGATCAAAAAGGCTCCCTAACCGAATGACCTGTGACGAATGACTGCGCCCCCCCCTCGCCCTCTGAAGCGTCTCGGCCAGCATTTCCTCATTGACCCCAACATCGTCCGCAAAATCGTAGCCTTGGCAAAACTGCGCCCGGAGGAAACGGTCTTGGAGATCGGGCCTGGCCGTGGGGTCTTGACCCGTGCCCTCTGCGCTGCCGCCAAGACAGTGATTGCGGTCGAATTGGACCAGCACCTGGTTGCCTATTTGCAAGAGACGCTCGGTGACTGTCGCAACCTCGACCTCCGGGCCGGAGACGCTCTGAAATTCTCCTACGATACGCTGCCAGACGGAACGGTTGTGGTGGCCAACCTTCCTTATAATGTGTCCACGCCGGTGCTGTTCAAGTTGCTGGCGGCGCGTGATCGGATCGACCGCATGGTCCTCATGCTTCAGACCGAGGTGGCGCGACGCCTCGTCGCGCAGCCGGCGACGGCTGACTACGGGATTCTCTCGGTCCTCACGCAACAGGCGGCGGAGGTTGCCCTGGCGTTCCAGGTTTCGTCGAGCTGCTTTCGTCCGAGACCCGACGTCGGGTCTGCGGTGGTGTCCTTGGTCATGCGGCCGCATTCCTATGGGGGGTTGGCCGACGAGGCCCAGTTCGTTCGAATCGTCCGGGCCGCCTTTGCCCATCGCCGGAAGACACTCTCCAATTCACTGCGTGATGAAGGGCTGGCGCCGGATCGAGTCGCACTGGCGCTGGCAGAGGCCGGGATCGAGCCAGGCCGGCGAGCCGAGACGCTGACGTTGGAGGAGTTTGTCTCCCTGGCGAATGCGTGGACCCAATGGGCGGAGCCGGCGGGTGATCGCTGATCGGCTTTGAAATCGGTTTTCGCCTGTGTTACCATGCCGCCCATGGGTGTATCCACCACGGTGAAGCGCGGTGACGCCCGCGGTACATCCCGTCAGCCATCCCATCTCCAGCACGAGGTGGTCGGCGTCCTGCTGATCACGCTGAGTCTTCTGACCCTCCTGAGTCTGGTGTCCTTTTCTCCCGCTGACCGTCTCCTGTTCGGGGCAGGGTCTCCGACGACTGCCGAGGGCACCGAGGCGGGGCCTCTCGGTTCAAACAGGAACATGATTGGGACTGTCGGAGCGACGATTGCGACGGTCCTCTTCTGGTTGGTCGGCGGCGGGGCCTATCTCCTGCCGTTCCTGCTGGCGATGCTCGGCGCACGGTGCTTTGTCGAGGGTGCGCTTTCCGTCACGCTCCGGAGCGCGGGAGGCTCCCTTGCCGCCTTGCTGTTCCTGAGCGGTCTGCTGCACCTGGAACTGGGTGCCGTTCCAACCCTTGCCAGCGGATGGGTCTATCGAGGTCTGGCTGGGGGGACGATCGGTCAACTCCTTGCCGGGGGCTTGCGCAATTACTTTGCCAGTACCGGAGCGCATATCCTCATCCTGGCCGGGCTGGTTGTCTCGCTCTTGTTGGCCACCCCGATGTCGTTGGCCGAGCTGTGGCAATGCGTGCCGGGTTGGTGGGCCAAGCTGAGGGAGATGGTCCTCGCCGTCCTGCCGGAACGATCGGAAAAATCCGAGCGGTCTGAGAAAGTCAAAAAATCCAAGCCCAAGCCGGTCAAGATCAACCGGCCCGCTGACGCAGAACGGTCGGACACGCCGCCTGCCGAAGAGGGCCCCCAGATCGTCATCGGTCAAGGCAAGCCGGCCAAGAAGTCCGCTGCCGTCGTGGAGCCCGAGGTCGAGGATGAGGAGCGGCCGGTGGTGGCGGCTGGTGTGGCGGCGACCGGCTATGTGCTGCCGGACCCGAGGGAGCTGCTGACCGATCCATCCGGCCCGCTGGATCGGATGAGCGACGAGGAGTTGAAGGCCCAGTCCGAGGTGCTGACGCGGGCGTTGCA
>JACQCB010000147.1 GCA_016201805.1 Nitrospirota bacterium
CGAGGCGATGGAGCCGGTCCCGCAGGCCAGGGTTTCGTCTTCCACGCCCCGCTCGTACGTCCGGATGCGGATGCGGTGCGGGTCCAGGACCTTGATAAAATTCACGTTGGTGCCGGCCGGCTGAAACAACGGATGGTAGCGGGTGGGCCGGCCGATCTCCACGACGTTGACCTGGTCCGGATCCTCCACGAGGTACACGCAATGGGGGACGCCCGAATCGAGAAAGTGCGCCTCGCGTTCGACCCCCTCGATCGGCACCCGGAGGTTGAGCCGAAGCCTCTGCGGGTCCGGGAAGCGAACCTTGACGGCCTCGGGCTTGCGGCCCTTGGCGGCCGCGACCATCTCCGCTTCGATCATGCCCGCCAGTGTCTCGAAGCGCATCTTCTTGGGGGCGATCCGCTTGAGGAAGGCGAACCGGGCGGCGCAGCGCGCACCGTTGCCGCTGAATTCCGCCTCGCTCCCGTCCGCGTTGAACAGACGCCAGCGGAAATCCGCCCGCTTGGACGGCTCGATCAGGATCAATCCGTCGCCGCCCACGGACATGCGGTGGGCGCAGACCTTGGCGGCGAGCGCACCGGCGCGGCGCGGATGCACCACCTTCTTCCGGTTGTCCACCAGAATGAAGTCGTTGCCGCTGCCGGACAATTTCATGAACGGAATCGGTTGTTCGGTCTTTCTGGATGCGCTCACCCCCGCCGACCTCCTTCGTTGGCCGCTCACCGCAAAAACTCCGGTATGGCTTCGCCGCGGACCAGGTCCTCGTAAGTTTCTCGCGATCGGATCACGTGGATCTCCCCGCCCTTGACCATCACCTCCGGGACGCGGGGCCGGGAATTGTAATTCGACGACATCACGAACCCGTAGGCGCCGGCGCTCATCACCGCCAGCAGGTCGCCCGGCTTGACGTCCGGCATGGCCCGGTCCTTGGCCAGGAAGTCTCCCGATTCGCAGACCGGCCCCACCACGTCCACTTGATGCTTCTTGGCGCCGGCCGCTTCGCGCACCGGCTTGATCTCGTGATAGGCCCCGTAGAGGCTGGGTCTAATCAGATCGTTCATGGCCGCGTCCACGATCACGAAATGCTTGCCCTCGCCTTCTTTGTTGTACAGGACGCGCGTCATCAGAAGCCCGGCGTTGCCGACGATGACGCGGCCCGGCTCCATGATGAGCATGCACTTGAGATCCCGCACCAGCGGCGCAATGGCTTCCGCCAGGTGGTGGGGCTGGGGCGGCACCTCGTCCGAATAGGTAATGCCCAGGCCGCCGCCGATGTTGATGTAGCGGATGTTCGAGCCCTGCGCCTTCAGCGCTTCCACCAGCCCCAGCACTTTCTTCAGCGCGTCCACGAAGGGCGTGATGTCCGTCAACTGGGAGCCGATGTGCTTGTGGACCCCGACCACCTCGATGTGTTTGAGCGAGGAGGCCAATTTGAACTCTTCCAGCGCCCGGTCCGCGCTGATGCCGAACTTGCTCTTCTTGAGGCCGGTGGAAATATAGGGATGGGTCTTGGGATCGATGTCCGGGTTGATCCGCAACGCAACGCGGGCCGTGCACCCCATCTCGGCCGCCACCTCGTCGATGGCGCGCAGCTCGGCTGACGACTCGACATTGAACATCAGAATGTCCGTCGAGAGCGCGTAGCGGATCTCTTCTCGATTTTTCCCCACCCCCGCGAAGACGATCTTGGACGGCGGCACCCCGGCCTTGAGCGCTCGATACAGTTCTCCGCCCGAAACGATGTCCGCGCCGCTCCCCTCCTTGGCCATGAGCCGCAGAAGGCCGATGTTGGAATTGGACTTCATGGCAAAGGCCACGATGTGCGGCACGCTCTGGAACGCGCTGTCGAAGGCCCGGAAGTGCCGGATCAGCGTGGCATGGCTGTAGATATAGCAAGGCGTACCCAGCTCCTTGGCGATCCGGCTAAGCGCCACGTCCTCGCAGTAGAGTTCCCCGTCCTTATAGTGAAAGTCGTTCATGCTCGATCCTCGTCACGTCATCATCATCGCCGGCCGCGCGCTCATCGCGGCAGCGACAGTTGTTGGTTCTCATCCTCCGGCTGGTCGTCTTCCTTTTCCGGCTCCTTGGGCGGCGGTGTTTGCAACTTGGCCCGGGCCTTTTCCTTCTCCAGCTTGGCGGCCACGCCGATGTCCTCCGGGGGAATCGGCGGTCCGACCGTCCCGCAGCCCGACAGGATTGCGAGCCACAGGGCGCCGATCAGGAACGCGCGCCTCATCGCAAGGACTGCTCCCACTGCTTGATCCGGGCCGCGACCCGCTTGTGCGCGGTGCCGCCGACCTGGGCTTTCCGTTCGATGGCGCCCGTGACCGTAAGCACGGCGAGCGCGTCCTTCCCGAACCGGTCCGAGAAGGACCGCAAGTCGGCCAGCGTCAGGTCGCGCAAGTCCCGGTTGCGATCGAGGCAAGCCCGGACGACGCGGCCGGTCACGGCATGGGCCTGGCGAAACGGCAGGCCTTTCGTCACCAGATAATCGGCCAACTCGGTCGCCAGCAAGTAGCCGGAGTTGACCGACCCGGCCAGGATCTTGCGGTTCACGGTGAGTCCCTTGAGCAGGGCGGCCAGGACCTCGACCGAGGCGGCGACCGTATCCAGGGCGTCGAACAGGGCTTCCTTGTCTTCCTGCAGGTCGCGGTTGTAGCTGAGCGGCAGCCCTTTCATCGTCGTCAGCAACGCCAGCAAGTGTCCGTACACGCGGCCGGTCTTGCCGCGGACCAATTCGGGCACATCCGGGTTCTTCTTCTGCGGCATCATGCTGCTGCCGGTGCAGAAGGCGTCCGGCAGGTCCACGAACCGGAATTCCTGCGAGGACCAGAGGACCAATTCTTCGCTCAGCCGCGACAGGTGCATCATGACCAGCGCCAGGGCGGCCAGGGCTTCGATCGCAAAATCCCGGTCGGAGACCGCGTCCAGGCTGTTTTCCGTGACGCGGGGGAACCCCAGGAGCTTGGCCGTGTAGGCCCGGTCCACCGGATAATTGCTGCCGGCCAGTGCGCCGGATCCCAGCGGCATGACGTTGGCTCGCGCCAGCGCATCGCGCAGGCGTCCCTTGTCCCGCTCCAGCATCTCCACGTAAGCCAGCAGGTGATGGGCGAGCAGCACCGGTTGGGCGCGTTGCAAGTGCGTGTAGCCGGGCATGGCCACGTCCTGGTGGGCGCGCGCCTGCCCGACGAGCGACCGTTGGAGTTGCGTCACGCCTTCGAGCAGCCGGCCGAGTTCCTGCCGCAGGTAGAGCCGCAGATCCAAAGCCACCTGGTCGTTCCGGCTCCGGCCCGTGTGCAGCTTGCCGCCCACCGGCCCGATCAGTTCCGTGAGCCGGCGTTCGATGGCCATGTGAATGTCCTCGTCCTGGGGGACGAAAGGAAAACGGCCTTTCTCCAATTCCGTCCGCACGGCTGCCAGGCCGCGCAGGATAGCCGAGACTTCCCGGCCCGTCAGGACCCCGGCTTTTCCCAGCGTCTTCGCATGAGCGATGCTGCCCTCGATGTCGTGGGCAAAGAGGCGGCGATCGAAGGCCAGCGAGGAGGTAAAGGTCTCCACCAACTTGTGGGTCCGCTCCGTGAAACGGCCGGCCCAGAGCTTTCCTGCTTTAGCTACGAGTTTCTTCTTTCCCACGCTCAGCCTTGCTCATCGTTGCTTCGTTCGCCGCTGGGCCCGGATCGCCAGGCGCAGGGCGCTGAGGCGAATGAACCCTTCCGCGTCCTTCTGGCGATAGGCCTCGTCTTCCTCGAACGTGGCCAGGTCCAGCCGGTAGAGCGACCGGTCCGACTTCCGCCCCACCACCGTGCAGGAGCCTTTGTAGAGCTTCACGCGCACCGTGCCGCTCACGTCTTTCTGCGCCTCGTCGAAGGCGGTCTGCAACATCGTCCGCTCCGGGGCATACCAGTAGCCGTAGTAGATCAGCTCGGCGTAACGGGGGATCAAGCTGTCCCGCAGGTGCAA
>JACQCB010000148.1 GCA_016201805.1 Nitrospirota bacterium
GTCATGTAGAGCAGATAATTGCCCATACCGTGGTTCAGCAACGGGGCCTGGAGCGGGCGATGATGAACCATCACGAGTTCATAGTCGTCCCGGGTGTTGACTTCAAATCCCTGTTGGTTCTGATAGACCTGATGCGGCTGGAACGATCGGAACGTGCCGTCCGGATCGACTTCCGGGACGGTCCGGAGCAGGGTCCGCTTCTCCGTCTTGTTCTCCAGGGCGATCAGGAGGGCCTGGTCGTGGGCATGGGGATAGGCGAATTTCACGCAGCCGTCCATCCGAAATTTAAGCGGCGCCTTATCCACCTGTACGCCGGGCTGGATTTCGATTCCCTCGTCGCTTTCGTCCTGCCGACGGTTGTCAAACTTGCTGTAGCAGACGACGTTGACGCCCACTTGGTAGACGTCCAGTTCCTGCATCGGCGTTTCCTCCGGAGCCAGTTCCATGGTGAATGTCGCCATGACGTCTTTGGTCGGCGGGACGCCGTGGTAGAAGGCGACGATCGTCATGAGCTTCTGGTCCTTCCCGAGCTTGACTCCGTAGCCGGCGGGAAATTTGGTCTCGTTCATTTCAAGGCCGGCCCCGGCGAAAAACAGCGGTTCGCCAGGACACGACACGCCTTCTTTGTCGAGGTTGATCAGCAAAATATGGTGCAGGTATTGGCGCGGAAGCGGAACACCGCCCTTCGTAAAGACGGCGGACTTGTAGCCGACCAAGAACCGGTCTTGCGGGAGTTGAAAGATGTGCTTGGGGATGCTGGCGGCCAGTTCCCCGTCATGGCCGGTTGGCAGGTCGAGGGGCCCGTAGGTGATCGTCAGGGTATTCCCCGTGATCGACACGTTGGTCTTGACCTCATTGGAAAGAGCCGCGGAGGTCTGGTGGTCGGCAGACTGGTGGTGATGACCGCCGTCTGCCAGGGCGGCTTCAATCGGGGACAAAGACAGCGTCAGAATCAGGATAAGGGGGAGGTGTTTCATGGGGAGGGGCTCCTTTGATTCAGCGGCCACGAGGCTTGTCCGGTTCGGTGCCCGCTGACTCGTCGGGTTTCAACGAGGTCAGGAGCCGTTCAGCCTCGGGACGGTAGCGATGCGCCCAGGGATAGGCATCGCTTGGTTGGTCCATGCTCAGGACGGCCTGTAACTCGCGCTTGGCCGACTCGGTGTCCCGTCGCTTCAGGTACATCTTGGCCAAATCCAGCCGGACGTGAGAATAATTCGGATCGATTGTCGCGGCTCGCTTCAAGTAGTCCAGTGCCGCGGTCCGATTGCCTCCCATGAACTGAGGCAATTCTTCCAGCATCATGCCGGCCATGTGCAAGGCCGCCACGTGGTCTTTTTGCAGTTCCAGCGTCCTCCTGGCATGGGCCTTGATCTCGTCCAGCGCCAGGAGCGAGGCGGCTATGCCTTTCGTGTCCGCTGCGCTGCCCAGGTTGGCGGCGTAGAGGTAGTGGGCTTCTGCGGTGCTCTCGTCTAATTCGATGGCGCGTTTGGCCAGGCGCGCGCCTTCGTCGAAGGCGGCGAGCTTCTGGGCCTTCTCGCTGTAGAGTTCTTCGCCGATCTCAAGATAGAGCCCGGCCAGTTGGATGAGTTGGCGAGGATCCGATGAATCCTGCGCTTGGGTCTCCAGCAGCTTCTTCAGGTCTTGCTCCAGCGATTGGGGATAGTCAGGTGGGAGCGAAGGGGGCTGCGATGCAGCCGGAATGGCTGTTAGCAAAAGCAATACGCAGGCTGCCAGCAGCTTCAACCGGGGAGAAACTATCTGCGGACCGGCATGAGAGCGGGTCGTCGCGCTTTCAAGAGAATGGAGGGACAAAGAAGCGGCACTCCTATTTCAGAGATGGAAAGGCCTGATTGCTCGAAGGCATGATCGCGGCCTCGCTCCGGAAGGATTCGTGAAACGTCACCAGGATCCACTGGCCATTGCGTCGTTCCATGATCCCGGTTTCGCGCAGAGGCAGGACCATCTTCACTTCTTCCTTGCCGCTGCCGATGTAGCGGATATAGTCCAGTTCCATCATGAACCACGCGGTTTCGCCGCGCGTCCAGACCTTCAACTCGGTGATGGGAATGTCCAGGCGCGTGACGGAGTCGAACTCACCCTGCATGTCTTTGGCGAAGTCCGCCCAGCCGACGTATTTGCGTCCCTCGATCGTGTAGCTGACGACATCGTCATCGTGAGCCATCAGCCGGGAAATTGTGGCAAAGTCTTTCTCGACATTCGCCCGGACCAAGATTCGCAACACGCCCTCCGGGCTGCTGAGGTCTGCGGTGAATCCGGTTGCGGGAACAATGAGGGCGAGGATGGCGAACAGGGACCACAATCGAGCGGTATGAATCAGAGATATCAACAAGCCTCCTTCGATGGGCGGTTCCCAATAGGGTGTCTACAAGGAGGCCCTGTGGAGAAATGGTACACAGGGGGGTGAGCGCTTGTCAACCGGTTTTGGCTCCTTGGATTGAATCCAGGTGGCAAACGGAATAGAGTGGGCGGCGGGCAAGACGGACCTTGCCAGACGAGGGCTGCAATCGGCTGGAAGAAGCTGCAGAATCAGAAAAATCATCAGCAGGAGGTGGGGATGCGTAAGGTGAATTTTGCTGGAGATGGGACGGCTCGATGGGGACAGTCCGTGACCGCAGTGCTTGGCGCCAGTATGGTAATCGGCGGATTGTTCCTGGCCGGATGTGCGGATCAGCCGAAGCCTGCTCCTGGCCAAAAGGAAATCAGGAGCGACTCAGACCGGTTCTTTGAACGAGTGAAGCAGGAAGAAAAAGAGCGCGGTAAGGATGCCGAGGGTGGGACGCGGTAGGGTCCCCCTACTGGCGCGGCGCGGTTATTCTATCGTCAGGGTTCCTGCCGGCCCGGCCTGCCGCTGAAGACGTCGTTCAACGGCTTGATGAGAGGCAGTTCGGAGAACAGGTCACGGTGGGAGATCGGCTCGACTGGGCGGCTCTCGCCGAATGATCGGAGCAGGCTCAGCGATACGACCAGCCTCAGCACGCCGGAAATGAAAAAGACCACCGGCAGGTTGGAGGCCAGGTGCAGCGTCAGGCCTGGCAAAGCGACGTCGGACGGCGCGACTGTGGCCAGCCATCCCCCGATCATCGCTCCCACAAACCAGCCCATGGCGTTGACGGTGTTCCAGACGGCGATTCCCTTGGCCCGGTCTTCCGCCCGCACCGTGTCGAAGACGTAATTTTGCAGGCCGAGTGCCAGCCCGCTCCAGATGATGCCCCCCAGAAAATTGATGGCGACGATGAAGGCGAAGTTCGTGCTGACGAGGTAGAGCATCGGCAGGAAGGGGACGGTCAGGCCGGTGACGGTGAGAATCTTCTTGTTGCCGAAACGGTCGCCGATCCGGCCCCACTGGTTGAGGGTCAGGAACTGTCCGAGGATGCCGGTGGCCAGCCAGCCGGCATACTGCAAGTAGGTGAAGTGGAGGTCCCGCAACATGTAGATGACGAAGTAGGGGCCGGCGATCAACACGCAGACGTGCATGAGGCCGGAGAAGAGAAGAAAGCGCTTCAGATTGGCGCTGTGCTCGTGGCGAAGAAATTCGACGAGGCGAAACTCGGCCTCGCGCGTCGTCGGGGCGGCCGCTTCGTCCAGTCGTGCCAGATATCGGGTCGAGATCGCGCGGGCGACGGCGGCGGCCAGGAAAATCGCCACGAACCCAGCCCAAGGGATTTTCCAGGTTTCCGCTCCATTGAGTATGAGTCCGGCCATGCACAGGGTGGCAAAACCGGTGACCGCCATCACTTTTGTCCGATGCGCGAAGTAGGCCCCGCGGCGGTTTGGGTCAACCAGGTCGGTGATCAGGCTGTTCCAGGCCGGGATCGTGAAATGGCCCATGGCAAAGTACAAGACCGCACAGGCGATCAGCAGCCAGGGGCCCTGCGTGGGATAGAGGAGAGGCAGTGACAGGAGGGGAAGCCACAAGGCGCTCTGGCAGGCGGCTCCCGTCAGGATGATCGCTTTGCGATGGTGGTAGCGGTTCAACGCCTTGACGGAGAGCAACTGAGACCAGGTCCCGACGAGTTGGGGAAGCGCCGACAGAAGGCCGATCTGAAAGGTTGAGGCGTGCAGCAGGACCGCAAAGGCCGAGAGGTAGTTCTCGCCTCCGCCTTGCATGACAGCCTGAAATGCGCCGTCTCGGATTCCGAATTGTTGGCTGCGTTCCCGCGCTTCCGAGGGCGTATTCGGCCGGGCATCCGGTCCGGCGGTCCTGCAAGAGCGGCCGAACGGACGGATTCTATGACCGGGGGGCGCTGCCTCGGGAGCGGTTGGCACAGCGGGGTCGTTTCGCATAGGACCATTATAACAAAGCCTCGCCGAATGCAGCAGAAATGGCGCAGAGTTGCATTGCCGCTTTCCCCTACAGTAGGCTAACGATAGGCGTGGGTTGGTGAGGAACCGTTCCATGAACGTCCGAGCGTGGAGGTGCAATGATGACGCGCTGCACCGATAGAGCGGGGGGCGTAGGGGATCGGGTCATTGCCGGGCTGGTGCTTTTGTCGGTTTGCGCCGTGCCGATTTTCTTCGAAGCGTCGGCGCGTGAACTGTTGGCTCCAAAAGAACAAGCGGTGACGGAGATCGATCCGACCACCACCCCATCGCTGGACAAGCAGAAGGCGAATCGTCCTCAGTCGTTGTTTACCTGGATTGAGATGGCGAAAGGCTACGAGGTGGAGTGGGACAGTTTCGGTCGGTCGGGCTGGTATACGCAGGATCCGCGGATCAAACCCATCGAGCCGGGGACGTCGGTTTTTACGCCGGACACGGCCGCGGTCTATATCGTCTTTGAAGTGCCCCCCCTGGAGGACCCCGCGACGTTCAGCGCCCGCTGGTATCGGGAGGATGAGCAGGGCAAGATCGCCGATACCCCGGTGGGGCAGGACTCGTTGTTCGTTCCCTGGCATGAAAAGCAGGGGTTTCTGGAACTGCGCAAGCCGCCTGCTGGCTGGGCAACGGGTAAGTACGTGGTCAAGATTTACATCAGTCCAGAAGGGCAGCAGGCATTCCACGCAGTGAACCAAGTCGGGACGATGAGTTTCAAGATCGTGGAGCGGCCGGCGCCAGCCGATGCTGCCGTTTCGAAGTGAGATTCTTCGGGAGCCTATCGGTCTCTCCGTTTGGGGCAGCTCTGGAAGTCAAAAGGAACGTCCATGCCGATCTATGAATATGTTGCCGAACAATGTCAGGGGAAGCCTCCCTGTTCCAGACGAAAAGAGTACCTCCAGTCTGTGACGGACCAAGCCCTCACCTCCTGCCGGGATTGCGGCGCATCGATCCACCGGGTGTTGTCTGCCTTTGCGGCCCGCTCCGGATCGGTCGGGGTCTCTTCCCCCGATCCGACCCCGCTCAATATTACGGGCCTGCCGGCGCCCTCCGGCATGACGGAGGGGTCAGGCGGGGAAGGCTCCTGTGGGCATGAACATTAAACCGTAAGGCGTAAGGCGTGAAACGTGAGGGGTAAAGAATGAGGGGGAAGGTAGGCGTATGAAGGTGACTGATCCGGAAAAACTTGCGCTCCTCTATGAGCGTTTCAAAGACGTGTGTCTTGTGGAAAAGGAAGTCTGGAAGGAGATCTTCCTGCCGCGGGACGCCGGCCCAGGAGCAGTTCTGACCAGGGTGCAGGACCGGTATGAAGTCGTGATCGATGACGAGGAGATCGAAGCGACGCTCGACGCGAACATTCCGCTCGGCGGCAAGGCGCTCGCGGCGGCGATTCAACAGTATCGGGACTCCATCAGCTTCGTCAAAAAAACCTAGCCGCCGTCTGGGCGGCTAGGTTCACACCAATTCCAACCGATCCACAATCTCGGCGCTTACAGTTGTTTTAGTGCCGCTACCCGTGCCTCGATGGGGGGGTGCGTGGCGAACAGGTGCATGAATCCGTTCGACTTGCCGGAGATTTTCATCGTGGCCAAGGCATCCTGGGTGCTGTACTCAATCTGGGCGCGATTGACCCAGCGGTCGATCGCCTGGAGGGCCGAAATCATGGCGTCCCGTCCGTACACCTTGGCGGAGAAGGCGTCGGCGGCAAATTCCCGGCGTCTGGAGAACCAGCTGATCGGGATCATGGCCAGGAACGAGAGGAAGATTTGGAGGAACATATACACCCCAAAGGCCAGCATCTCGTTGCGCTCGGACAGGTTCCGATAGACCCAGCGGCTGATGAAGTAGACGAAGGTGTTCATCAAGCCGGCCAGGACCGTGGTCGTGAACATGTCACCGTTGTAGACGTGGCCCATTTCGTGGGCCAACACGGCCTTCACTTCCTGTTCGTTCAAGTGGCTGAGCAGGCCAGTGGAGACCGCCACCATGGAGTTGTTCTTGCTCGGTCCTGTGGCGAAGGCGTTCGGGTCCTGGCCTTCATAGACCCACACCTCCGGCATTTGGATGCGCAGGCGCTGGGCGATCTCCTGCACCGCCCCATAGATCACCTGTTCTTCATGGGAACGGGGCTGAACGATCTGGCGGCACTCCAGCATGGCTCTGGCCATCTGTTTTGAAAAGGCGAGGCTGAGGAAGGCGCCGCCGAATCCGATGATGAACGCCCATAACAAATCCTGCTGGTTGACCGCATCGCGTACGTCGATCCCGAAAGCGGGGAGGACGACATTGACCATTACCTGGAACGTGATCGACAGGGTCACGAAGATCAGCACGTTGGCGATCAGCAGCAACCCCATACCTTTTAGCCACTTCATCGAAGGCCTCCATACCAAGCTTGCTTGAGCCCGGCACTTCGATCAGATGTGCCGGGAGAAGTTTTTTGCCCCTTGCTTCCGTACATTATACAGCCCTTGGGACCAAAATTGTATCTCTCGCTTCGACTCCCTCGGCAGGTGCTTTTTCAGATAATCCTGTTTTATGGGACGTCAAGGCGGTGGGGGCTGTGTCGCTGTTCAATTGACGGGGTACGCCGCTTCTGCTAGAAGGGTGACCGTGCATAGAGTCGCATCCTCTCTTCTCATCTTTCCGTTCCGGGTTGTCTGGTGGCTGCCGGCCTTGCTGCTCGGCGTCGCGGGCCCGGTTTTCGCAGACAGTCCCGTGGAGGCGGCCATCGGTGTAGATGGCGTGCAACGCATCACCATTACATTGGACAGTTATTTGTATCGACCGAACCATGTCATCGTCCAAGCCGGGAAGCCGCTTGAACTGACCCTCACCAGCGTCACGATGATCACGCCGCACAATTTTGTCCTGAACGATCCGGCGGCCGGGCTGGCCGTGGAACAGGATGTCGGGGCCGGCAAGAGCGTTACGGTCCATGTAGCGCCGGCGCAGGCCGGCACGTTCACTTTTTATTGCGACAAGAAGCTGCTCTTTTTCCAGAGTCATCGGGAGAAGGGCATGGAAGGTCGCTTGGAAGTCCGGTAGTGGCACCAGCGCTCACCCTTGCCCCCGGTCACCCGCTCTTGAACGATCTGCTCAAGCGGGTCTCCCGCTCGTTCTATCTCACCTTGAACGTGCTGCCGTATTCGGTTCGAGCGCCGATCGGGTTGGCCTATCTCTTTGCGCGAGCCGCCGATACGATCGCGGATACGGACTTGATCGACCGGGGCAACCGGCTTCTGTTGCTCAAGCGATTCAAACAACAGTTTGCCGGAGAGCAGGTGGATTGGGGAGAGGTTCGCGCCATCCAAGCCGCGCTGGCTCCATGTCAGACGGCCAGCGCCGAGCGGACGCTCCTGGAGCGGTTGGAAGATTGTTTTCGCCTCTACCTGGACGTTGCGGCCGAGGACCGTAAGCGTATCAGAACGCTGATGGGAACTCTGACCAAGGGGATGGAGATGGACCTGACGGTGTTTCCTGGTCAGACCACGCAGGAACTCGCGGCCCTCCCCACGGTGGACGAGTTGGATCGCTACACCTATTACGTGGCCGGATGCGTCGGGGAGTTTTGGACCGCTATGACCTGCGCCCATCGACCGGCCCTTGCCGGCTGGAACCAGGCAGAGATGGCGGCGGTCGGCGTGAGGTTCGGCAAGGGGCTCCAGCTCACCAACATCCTGAAAGATCTTGCCCGCGACCTGCAACGGGGGCGCTGCTATGTGCCCGCGTCCCTTCTGAAGGAAGCCGTACTGACGCCGCAGGACCTGCTGAACAAGGCCCATCTCCAGCGGGTCAGGCCCGTGCTCGACAAGCTGGTGCGGATGGCGCTGGACCATCTCGATCAGGGCTGGCTCTATACGATGGCCATCCCACGGTGGGAGGTCCGGCTGCGCCTCGCCTGCATGTGGCCGATTTTGTTTGCCGGCGCCACGCTCCAGCGCCTGACGTCCTCGCCCGATTGGCTGGACACCTCAGCGGCCCTGAAGATTTCGAAAGGACATGTCTACCGGGTCATGGCGCTGACGACCCTGACAGCCGGCTGCGGCTACGTGGGCACCGCCCTCTGGGGACGATTGCGGAAACAGATTGTCTAGGCTGACCGATGCGGCCGACAGTTCTTCGGCACTTACGATGGAGGAGTGAATGACAAAGCGCCTTTCGTTTTCTCGATGATCTTGGGGCGCGA
>JACQCB010000149.1 GCA_016201805.1 Nitrospirota bacterium
CGACATGAAATAATCCCGCTCCGTGTCATTGGCGATCTTCTCAAGCGGCTGGCCGGTGTGCTTGGCCATGATTTCGTTCAGTCGCTCGCGCAGCTTGAGGATCTCCCTGGCATGGATGTCGATCTCGGTCGCCTGCCCCTGAAACCCGCCCATCGGCTGGTGGATCATGATGCGGGCGTTGGGAAGGGCGAAGCGCTTCCCCTTGGTCCCGCCAGCCAGCAACAGCGCGCCCATGCTGGCCGCCTGCCCTAGACAGATGGTGTTGATCGGCGGCTTGACGTACTGCATGGTATCGTAGATGCCGAGCCCCGCCGTCACGCTGCCCCCGGGAGAATTGACGTAGAGATTGATGTCTTTTTCCGGGTCCTCCGCCTCGAGAAACAGCAACTGGGCGATGACCAGGTTCGCAAAGATGTCGTCGATCGGCGCCCCCAAGAAAATGATGCGGTCCTTGAGCAGACGGGAGTAAATGTCGTAGGCGCGTTCGCCGCGATTGGTCTGCTCGATTACGATGGGCACTAACATAACAGTCTGTCCTTTCTCTTCCTGTCCTGGGCCCGACTAGAAGCGACTTGCGCTCCGGCCACATATAAGTTTTATTTTAGCACACTTCTCGGCCGATCCTCCTCGGATCGTCGCAGGCGTCAACCCTGGATCATGGCGTGCCGATAGACGAAATCCAAGGACTTGTCCGCCATGATGCGTCCCTTGAGTTCGTCGATGGCATCCTCGCCGCCGCCTTCGATGAGGTGTTGCAATTCCTTCGGAGCCATTCGCAGATCCGCTGCAAGCCGCTCGTACTCCGCCTTCACGTCTTCGGCGGTGACCGTCAACCCTTCCTTCTCCGCAATCGCCTCCAAGATGAGGCCGACCTTCACCCGCCTGGTCGCCTCCGGAAGACTCTCCTCGCGCAATTTGCGGATCTCTTCCTGACGCATGACGGGGTCCTGGGTCTCTGCGGCCCCGGCCCTCGTCCTCTGCCTCTGCTGAACCTGCATGGCTTGGCGAACCATCGCCGTCAGTTCCCGTTCGACCAGCGTCTCCGGCACTTCGAAGTGATGGGTCTCGACCAAGCGCTTGAGGATGACGTCCTTGTACGTGTCCTCGATGTCTTTCTTCAGCCCCTTCTCCATCTCGGCGCGCAGCTTGTCCTTCAACTCGGCCAACGACGCATAGGGGCCGCAGTCCTTGGCGAATTCATCGTCCAGCGGGGGGAGTTTCCTCCGCTTCACCGCCTTCACCGTGGCCCGAAACACGACGGTCTTGCCGGCCAGGCGCTGGTCCGGATGCGTCGCCGGGTAGGGCTGGGGAATTTCGATGACGTCGCCTTCCTGCTTGCCCAGAAGCTGCTCGTCCACCTCCACGCCGAGGATGGACGCCTTGGACCCGACTTTATGCATCTGCCCTTCCTGCTTCGCCCCTTCCAGGGAAACGCCGTCCAGCACGCCTTCCACATCGACGACGGCGTAATCGCCCTCGCTCAGCGTCGTCCCGGCCGGCGCCGCATGGAGTTCCCCCTGCCGCTCCCGCAGCACCTCCAGCGTCTTGTCGACTTGCTCGTCGGTGATGGTCCGCTTATCCGGCTTGAGCGAGATCGGGCTGGGCGGTTTATAGTCCCGCAGTTCGATTTTCGGCTTGATCTCCACCGTGGCCGTGAAGGAAAAGGCCGCGTCCTTCTTGATTTTCATGCGCTCGAACGGCGGCACCTCCACCAATACCGGGACGATCCCGGCCTGCCGGACGGCGCGGTCGTAGTAGTCCGGGATCAAGCGGCGGACGACGTCCTCCTCCACCACCTTGGCGTATTTCTTTTCCAGCAAGGCCTGGGGCGCCTTGCCGGGCCGGAAGCCGGGGAGCTGGACCTGCTTGTTCAATTGGGCATAGGCTTGCACGAAGTGCTTTTTGACTTCGTCCTCGGGGACTTCGATTTTAAGCGCACGCTTAATGGGCCCCAGTTCCGTCACATCCAGTTTCATAATGTTTCCTTAGCCGTCAGCTCTCAAGCGTCAGTGTTTACATACAGAGGGAACGCGGATTGTCTCAATCGGCTCGTGCTGCCCGTCTTTCCAGGACTGAGATGGTGACGGCGTTGCAATGGTGCGAGAGGGGGGACTTGAACCCCCACGGTTTCCCACGAGATCCTAAGTCTCGCGCGTCTGCCAGTTCCGCCACTCTCGCGTCCATGGCCCATTGACGTGACCCGGTGCAACGAGAACTGAAACGGGTGCCTCGACGAAAAGGCCCCCCGTCATCAGGCAGGGAACATGAGGCGTGAGGGATGTGCGCCGGTCTCGAG
>JACQCB010000025.1 GCA_016201805.1 Nitrospirota bacterium
AGCCGACGACACTCCAAGATCAAAGACCACGCCGTCAACCTCCGCTACGCCGACCGACGTCAGGTGCTGCTTGAACTCGCGAAAATTTCCCCGAATGAGCTGCACTCGGCCCTCGAATCGCTTGAGGCAATTCCGAGTCGCTTCGATTGCCGCTTCGTCCCGGTCGATGCCAATCAACACCCCATCCGGCCCGCTCAGTTCAAGGATGCGGGAAGCCAGGCCGCCTTGTCCGACCGTGCAATCGACATAGCGCCCGCCTGACCGACAAGACAACCACGAGAGCACCTCGTCAGCCAACACCGGAATATGGAACGCGTTCTCACGTCCATCTGTAAATCCATTAGTCCCCACTTTCTCCCACTTATTGTTTGCAGTATACATCTCAAAATTTCCATGTCAACGAAAATCTTTTGTTCTTAATGAGATACGAACATTGCGCTTATCAACAGACGAGACCATCCCTGTGGACAACAAGCATGAGACCACGTAACCGACTTCTCCAAATAACGATGGGTCGGCCCTGCTTAGATACCGAAGAAAGGCGGAGGCAAATGAAGACTACGAAGGAAAATCGTTGCGGAAATGATCGGGCAAGTTTCGAAAAAAGTAACCGGATTGTGCAACACTGCGCGGGACGCTGATCGAACGCTACGTATTCTCTCGGCCACGCTGGCCAGGGACATCGCGTGAAGAAGATTGTTAGAGGATGCTCAAAAAGGCCAGCCAACGCGGCCGCAGGGAGCGAAGGCCACGAGGCGTACTTGAGCAGTACGTTGAGTGGTCGAAGCGACCGAGAACAAAGTTGGGAGCCTTTTTCAGCATCCGACTACGGATAGAGCTTGTAGAGCATCCGGGGGAATGGAATCGTCTCCCGCACGTGCTCCAACCCGCAGATCCACGCCACGGCCCGTTCGATGCCCATCCCGAAGCCCGCGTGGGGAACGGATCCGAACTTCCTAATGTCCAGGTACCACCGGAACGCTTCTTCCGGCAGTTTGTGTTCGTGAATGCGGGCGACCAGTTTGTCGTGTTCGTGGATGCGTTGCCCGCCGCCGATAATCTCGCCGTAGCCTTCGGGCGCCAGCACATCCATGCAGAGCGCCAGGTCCGGACGCAGGGGATCGCTCTGCATATAAAACGCCTTGATCGCAGCCGGATAGCGGTGCACGATCGCAGGCCGGTCGAACTCGTTCGAGAGCAGCGTTTCTTCATCGCCGCCGAAATCGTCTCCCGACTGGATCGGGTTGCCCTTCTGCTGGAGCCGGGCCACGGCCTCTTCATACGTGATGCGCGGGAAAGGCGGCTTGATGCGTTCCAGCTTGGAGACATCGCGCTCCAACACGGCCAGCTCGGCCCTGCGCGTGGCCAAGACCTGCTCGACGATATGGCTCAGAAACGCCTCGGCCAACGCCATCATGTCGGCAAGCTCGGCGAAGGCGACCTCGGGTTCCACCATCCAAAACTCCGTCAGATGCCGGCGCGTCTTGGACTTCTCCGCTCGGAACGTCGGCCCGAAGCAATAGACCCTTCCGAACGCCGCGGCCGTCGCCTCGCCGTACAACTGTCCGCTTTGCGTCAGATACGCTTTTTCATCGAAGTAGTCCGTCTGAAAAAGAGTGGTCGTGCCTTCGCAGGCGTTGGGCGTGAAGATCGGCGCATCGACGAGGATGAATCCGCGCTCGTCGAAGAAGTTGCGGCAGGCCCGGATAATTTCGTGTCTGATCCGCAGCACCGCGTGTTGGCGGCTCGAACGGAGCCACAAGTGTCGGTGCTCCATCAGAAACCCTACGCCGTGTTCCTTGGGCTGAATCGGGAAGGGCTCGGCGATCTGCAGCGGCCGAATCTGCGTGACGTCCAGCTCATAGCCGCCCTGGGCGCGGGCGTCCTGCCTGAGCGTGCCGGTCAGCACCAAAGACGACTCCTGCGTCAGTTTGGCTGACTCCGCAAACTGCTCCTCCCCCACCGTCGCCTTGCTCACAACGGCCTGGAGATCGCCGGTGCCGTCCCGCACGATCAGAAAATGGATCTTGCCGCTGCTGCGGCGATGCCGTAGCCAGCCCTGGATCGTCACCTCCTGGCCGACGTGACGAGCCACCTCTTCGATGTAGATACCGGCCATGCCTGACCTTCTATCCTTCTTGTTGTTCTGCGCACGACGGAGGGAATTTCAGACTATCTGATTCTCGATGAGCTTTTCAAGGCACTGCTGGCGGCGAACGACATCCTCGGGCACCCTGTTGATCCACTCCATGGGAGCTGGACTCTTTACCTCGCTTGGCTTCGCTCGATTGACTTCTTGAGCCAACGGCGAGCACAATTTCTAAGGAGGGACAGGAGGACGATTCTGTGCTTACTCGCGGACACATAGCTTATCCATCCTGGCTGCTGCTGGCCCTCGCGTTGATCGGCACAGGCCTCGCAGCATCGACGGCCGATGCCGCCTGGTACTGGTGCCCCGACCGGCCTCACGCCGAGTTGCAAGCCCATCCGGATCCTGGCTGCGAACCAGTGGTCGAACCTTCCAAGAAGGACCGTGCCGGGGCCGTGGCCGCACCGAAGCCGCTATTGAAGCCGGACGAAATCGAGGCGGCTGTCGAAGGTTTCCTGCGGAAGTACCGCCGGTTTCTTGCCTGCTGCGCAAGCGATCCCGCGGCATCGGCCGAAATCAGCGCACTGGACGATCAGGCCCTCGACCTCTTGCGTCAGTTGGAAGCGGCCTTCGCGAACGACACGAGAATGCAAAAAACGCTGCAGGGACGCGGCACCATTCTCTCTCTCGTAGAGGCCAGACAGCGATTGCGGGCCCTCGCAACGCGCCGGCGTGACGTTGAGGATGCGTTGAAAAAAGCCGCGCCGCTCGACTATGAATCGGCAGGACGCGAGCGCCGTAACATCGAGCGTCTGCAGAAATCGATCGACAAGGACTTCCGCCCGAGCGAACCGCCTAGCCGAGCGCTCACCGGACCGGAGATCGGCACCACGTCCCGCTTTGGGCCGTCGATCGGAGCCGCAGGACAGGCCGGAACAGGCATCGGCTCCGCCCCTCCGGCAGGTCCGTACATCGGTGCCAGCCAACCGAGCGGAACGGAGATCGGCCAGACTCCCGCGACAGGCCCGGCAATCGGCACGGTGCCTCCCACCGGCTCAGACATCGGCAATTCAAGCTTGAACCGCCGCTGAAAACTCCAGGCGAGGGGCAATGGGCGAGAGGCAATAGGTCATAGGACTTCTCGTCTGATGTAGCAGGTATCTTCCCATTCGTCTTATTCAGGCCTATAGCCCCTAGCCTCTTGCCTATCGCCGCTCTTCATTCACAGGCGGCAGCGCGTTCCAGGTCTCGCCGCCATCCCGGCTACGGTAGAGGCCGCTCCCGTTCGTGCCGACGTACCAGACCCTGGGATCGACCTGGCTCTGCGCCAGCGAGCGGATGTTCAGCGTCGCCAACCCGTTGTTCATGGCCTTCCACGTCGCGCCTCCGTCCGTGCTGTTGTGTACGCCTGCACGGCTGGCCACGTAGAGGCTGTCCGGGCGGGAACGATCCAAGAGCAGGGCGCTGATCATCTGGTCCGGGAGCGACTGGGCGATGCGGGTCCAGGATTGCGCGGCATCGGTGGACTTATAGAGGCCATCGAGCGTGGCCGCATAGACCCTGTCGGGCGCCTGAGGGTCCACCTGCACCACGGTCACGCCGAGAGCGCGGGAAGACTTGACCAGCTCGGGCGGCACAAGCCCGTTGTTGGCCTTCTCCCACCACAGGCCCCGTTTCTCCGTCTTGTAGACGCCGCCGCTGGTGCCCGCATACATGATCGACGGCCGCGTGGGGTCCAGGGCCAAGGTCACGACCATGAGCACTTCCTTCATCCCCTCCATCCGCTTCTGCCATTGATCCCCGCCGTTCTGCGTCTCAAAGACGCCCATCGTGGTCGCCGCAGCAAGCCGGTTGTTGTCCTGCGGATCGAAGACGAACTGGTTGACCACGGACGTGATGGTCACATCGTCCAGCCCGGCCCGCTGCGACACCCACCGCTGCCCGCCGTCGTAGCTCTTGTAGACCGCGTCGCCCTTCGTCCCCGCGTAGACCGTGGCGGGATAAACGGGATCGATGGCCATCGCGATCACGCGCGAGTGGCTCATCCCTTTCGAGAGATTCTCCCAGGTCTTCGCGCCGTCGCGCGTTTTATAGATGTAATCGTTGGTCGCGACGTAGAGGATGTCCGGATTGGCCGGATGCAGGGCGATCACGACGATCGCGTCGCTCCGTCCGCACCCGGTCGCAGCCAACGCGATGAGCAGAAGAGCGGTGACATACAGGGATCGGTGAAACACCATGCGAAGGCCCATCAGGATGCTCAAACAGGCCGCCTTCTCACCCGCCCACCCCACGTGCGCCAATCGCACGCTGTTCCCGTGGCTCGGCCGCAGGGAGCGAGGGGACGAGGAGGTACATACCGAGCTTTGCTTGAACCGCTCGCTTCGATCACCTGCGAACGGATAGGTACTTTGCTCCTGTTCTGCCATACGTCGAGCGGGGCCGAGCGACCGGGAACAAAGTTGGGGACCTGTTTCAGCATCCTGCGTCAGCGGTAGTTGATAAACTGTAGGTCAATCCCGAAATCCTTCTGCTTGAGAAACGCCATCACGGCTTGCAACTCGTCTTTGCTCTTGCTCTGGATGCGCACCTGCTCCCCTTGGATCTGCGGCTGCGCCTTGAACTTCCCGTCGCGGATCGCCTGGCTGATCAGCTTGGCCTTGTCGGCGGCAATGCCGCTTTGCAGCGTGATCGTCTGACGCACCGTCCCGCCCAGAGCCTGCTCCACGGTCCCGTAGATCAAGGCCTTGAGCGACACGTGGCGCTTGACGAACTTGGTCTTCATGATTTCGAGCACGGCCGTGAGCTTGTATTCGTCATCCGACACGACGACCAGCTCTTTTTCCTTTTCCTTCAGCGTGAGGTCCGTCTTGGAATCCTTGAAATCGAACCGCTGCCGAATCTCCTTCAGGGTCTGCTCGACCGCGTTTTTCACTTCCTGCATGTCCACCTGCGAGACCACGTCGAACGAACTCTGATCCGCCATGACGACCTCCTCAACTCTTAAGGGGTAATAGGCGCGAGGCTAGAGGCAATGGGTAAGACGGCCCTGCCCATTGCCCCATGCCTATTGCCTCTCGCCTGCATCAGCAACACCGGTCGATAGAAAGTTTCACGCCGCCGCCCGCGGACGTGCCGCCCCCGAGGGGCACGCCGCCAGGCCCCACGATAACCTCGTGGCTCGTGTAGGGCCGGCCTTGCACGATATAGCCATACCATTGCCTCGCGCTGTCCGTCAGCACGACGACCGCCAGAACCGCCACGATCCCGACCAGCCCCGCGTCCAGATAGAGGGCGAGCGCCTCGTCTCCCCCGGCCGCACCGGCCTTGGCCGCGAACAGAAAGAACAGCTCGTAGGAACCGGCCAGCGTGACGACGCCCACGAACAGCATCGGCGCCGCCGTCACCCAGAGATACCGGACCTTGCCCATCTTGATCAGCACGGTCGTGCCGACGCAGAGGGCCAACGTGCCCAGCAACTGGTTGGCGGCCCCGAACATGGGCCAGATCGTGGCGATGCTGCCGGTGCCGATCAGGTAGCCCCAGGCTCCCACCACGAGGGCGCTGCTCAGGATCACCCCCGGCCACCAGTTGATCCGCCGCAGCGGGCCGTAGACGCGTCCGCCCATTTCCTGGACGAGGTACCGCGCCACCCGCGTGCCGGCGTCGATCGTGGTCAGGATGAACAGCGCCTCGAACAGCAGCGCAAACTGGTACCAGTAGGCCATTAGGTGGGCCATGCCGGGCAGGCCGGCAAAAATGGACGCCATGCCGACCGCCAGCGACACCGCGCCGCCCGGACGTCCCGCGACCTCCGCCTCGACCAGACGCGAGAGCTCATCGAGCCTCGCCACCGGGAATCCCATCGCCGCCAGCGCGTCGGGCGAGAGCAGGCTGTTGATCGCCAAGTAATCGCCGGGCATGAGGACCGAGGCCGCGATCAAGGCCATCACGCCCACGAAGCTTTCCATCAGCATGGCGCCGTAGCCCACGATCGCGTGCGACTCGCGCGCAATCATCTTGGGCGTCGTGCCGGAGGAGACGAGCGCATGGAAGCCGGAGATCGCCCCGCAGGCGATCGTGATGAACACGAACGGGAACCACGAGCCGGGAATGATGGGCCCGCCGCCGTGCACGAACCCGGTCAGGCGCGGCATCTCGATCGTCGGCGCCAGTACGACCACGCCCAGCCCCAGCAGCGCCACCACGCCGACCTTCATGAACGTCGAAAGATAATCGCGCGGCACCAACAGCATCCAGGCCGGCAGCACCGAGGCCAGAAATCCATAGCCAGCCAGGAGCCAGACCAGCGTGGGCCGCTCGAACGAAAACCAGCCGGCGACCTCCGACTGGCCGACGAGCCGCCCGGCGATCACCGCCGCAATCAGCAGGACGACCCCCAGGGCCGACATCTCGCCGACGCGGCCGGGCCGAAATTTCTGGAGGTAGAAGCCCATCAGCAACGCGATCGGGATCGTCATCGCGATCGTGAAGGCGCCCCAGGCATTCCGGTACAAGGCATTGACCACCGCCAACCCCAGGCCGGCCAGGGCGACCACCACGATGAAGAGCACGGCAACGGCGGTGGCGGTCCCGGTGACGGCGCCGATCTCATCCTGCGCAATCTCTGGGAGCGACCGGCCGTTGCGTCTCATCGACGCGACCAGGATGACAAAGTCCTGGACCGCCCCCGCCAGAACCGCGCCGATCACCAGCCACAGAAACCCGGGGAGAAAGCCGAACTGCGCGGCCAGCACGGGCCCCAAGAGCGGCCCGGCTCCGGCAATCGCCGCGAAGTGGTGTCCGAACAGCACGTATTTGTTCGCGGGATAAAAGTTCGTGCCGTCCTGCAAACGGTGAGCGGGAGTGATGCGCGCATCGTTCAGTTCAAGGACGCGGCGGGCCAGAAAGCGCCCGTAGAACCGGAAGGCCAGGACGTAGAAGCAGACGGCGGCCACCACCAGCCACAGGCCGTTCACCTTCTCGCCGGGGTTGAGGAGCCCCGTGACGAAGCCGAAGGCCACCGCGCAGAGGACCGCCGCCAATCCCCACAATATCTTCATCCCACCGTGCATTGTGGCGGTATCCTAACAAGCCCGCAGGGTGCTGTAAATGGGCATACTAGGCCGGGAGAGAACATTGATTTACCGGATTGCAGCGCCTATACTACCGACGTGAATCCTGATGCGCAGAGATGGAAAGAGTTGGCCACGTATGATCTCGCAACAGCAGAAGCAATGTTGGCATCAGGGCGCTACTTGTACGTTCTCTTCTGCAGTCAACAAGCGGTTGAGAAGCTGCTCAAAGCGATAATCGTTGAGCGCTCTGCGACATTCCCGCCTCGGACTCATGACCTCGTCCAGCTTGCCCAAGTCGCAACGGTCGCGCTATCAGAGGAACAGGATCTGTTCCTTCGCAAGTTGACCAAATACTACATCGGAACACGTTACCCGGAAGAAATCAGCGCGCTCGCCAAGGATGCGACACGGGAGTTGGTCGAACAATCCCTGCTTCGAACAAAGGACGTTGTCAAATGGCTCGAGACGTTGCGGAAGTAGAAACCATCGCTAAGCGAGCGGTTTCGCTGCTGCGGGCGCGGATTCCCGTCACAGAAGCCTACCTGTTTGGGTCATACATGGAGGGCACGGCGCGTGAAGACAGCGATATCGACATCGCCGCCTTCAGCCCCGATGCTGACGCCATGAACTTTGAAACGAAGGTGGAGCTAGCTGTCAATATAGAACGCCAGATTGAGGCCCCCGTTGAACTCCATCTATTCGGAACAAAGAACCTCGCTGAAGCCCGCCCAACCAATTTCTTCGGGTATCTCCTTGCTCACGGCAAGCCGCTTGACTGACTCCCGGAAAGTTGAGGGGTATCTCATGACTGTTTTGCAAGAAAATGGCCCGTGGGAACTACTCGAAGGTCGAAGCAGTTTGCCACGTTGAGCGTCCCGATGTTCTGAACGCCTACTCTTCGTCCCGGCCGCTTGAGCATCGACCGAAATTCTCTGGATGAAAACCCGAAACCTTAACGGTGCCGCGTCGCCCGTCAGCGGACGGCAGCCGTCTCCAGCACGCGCTGGAAGGCGGAGAGAAAGCCCTCGATATCCGGCTCACTCAACGCCCCCATGTTGGCGACCCGAAAGATTTTGGATGCGAGCGGCCCCTGGCCGGGTGCGATGACATAGCCCTGTTCCTTCAGGCGAGCGTGGAGCGTCTCATAGCTCAGCCCGGCGGGAAGATGGTAGGCCGTGAGACCATTGGAGTGCAGTTCCACCGGCAGAACCGGCTTCAGCCCCAGCTCGTTCATCTTGTGGCGGATCGCGGCGGCCGCCTTCTTGTAGCGCAGGATGCGGTTGGCGAGCCCTTCTTCCAACAACTCCGTGAGGGCTTCATCAAGCGCGCAATAGGCCTGCACCGCCGGCGTGAAGGGAATCCGTCCTCGTTCTTCATTCTC
The DNA here is from genome assembly GCA_016201805.1 of Nitrospirota bacterium. Lineage (GTDB taxonomy): Bacteria > Nitrospirota > Nitrospiria > Nitrospirales > Nitrospiraceae > SCVQ01. The sequence goes on from JACQCB010000025.1 coordinate 8,549, forward strand.
ATAGTAATGCGGCAGGTACAGATACCAGGACCGTTTCGGATAGCCCCTCATCCGCTCCATGAAGCCCTTGCGCACCAGTACGAAGGAGACGCCGGGCACGCCCTGAATGCCTCCCTGGGCGGCGCCGGCGACCATGTACAGATGCGGCCCGGCAATGTCCAGCGCTTCGCCGCCCAAGCCGCTCACCGCATCCACGATGAACACCCGGTTCTGGCTGTCCACCACCTCCGCGATCTCCTTGACCGGATTGATGAGACCGGTCGTCGTCTCATGGTGCACCATCGCCACCGCATAGACTTCAGGGTGCTGCCGGAGCGCCAGCCGCAGCCTTTCCGGATCGGGCCTGGCGCCCCAATCCAGCTTGAACTCAGCCACGCCCAAGCGGGGGATGGCGAGGATGGAGGCCATCTGTTCTCCATAGACCCCGTTGTTGATGACCAGGGCCCGTTTTCCATGCGGCAGGGAGGAGAGGAGCGCGGCTTCGACGGCCATGCTCCCGGAACCGGTCATGATCACCGCCGTATAGTCCGACTCGGCCCCCGGCACAAACGCCCGCAACAGCTTCTGCCTGATGCCGTGCAGGAGTTCCGCAAACTCCGGTTCCTCATGGCTGAGCGCCGGCCGTTGCAGCGCCGCGCACACACGCGCCGAAAGATGCGCGGCCTCTGGAGTCAAGAAGATCATCAGGTCGCTCCTTGTTTTCTGTTGTCAGTGATCAGTGATGAATGATCGGATACCCGCTATCGGACGAGAGGTTTCATCGTGCTGAACACCGACGGCTGATCGCTGACAGTTCTGTTATTCAATGGCCTTTCGAAATCGCTGGGTGATCTGGGACGGCTCGAGCGGCACCCACCCGACGTCCTCCGCCTGCTCCGAGACTTTCACGAGCAGAAAGCCGGGGCCGTCCTTGCCCAGCAGATCCTTGAACTCGTAGACGAGGTCTTCCCGCTCCCGCACCCGCTCGACGTGCGCATACCCGGCCGCTTTGGCCACCTGGTCCAGCCGCACCACCCGCGCATAGCTCGGCTGATTGCCGCTGCTCCCATAGACTTCGTTGTCCAGCACCACGTGGATGAAATTCTTGGGCTTGAGCGCCCCGACCGTGCCCAGCGTCCCCAGCCCCATCAAGACATTGCCGTCGCCGTCCAACACGACCACCTTCTTGGTTGGCTTGGCCAAGGCCAGGCCCAACCCGATCGCCGCCGCCATCCCCATGGACCCCATCATATAGAAATGGGTCGGGCGGTCCGCCAGCTTGAACGCCTCACGCGAGGGAAAGCCGTTGCAGATGATGACCGGGACGTCGCCGGGAATCAGCTCCAGCAACGCCTGAATGGCCCGCGCACGGCTCTGGATCGTGCCTTCTTCCGGCCTCATCGCAGATGGCCCGACGTAACAAGCGTGACGAGTGATGGGTGACGGGTGACGGGTGAAGAAACCTCTTCTTGGCTGACCGCAGGCGGCTTTCGATGCGTCCCTCGCGTCCTTCTCATCGACGGCTTGTCCTTCTCACAACTCATCACTCGTCACCTGTCACCAGTCACTTCCTACGGCTGAATCCCCCGGACCACGCCGGGCTTCAGGAGCAGCGCGACCGGGATGTGTTCTTTCATAAACGTCTGCGCCACCCAGTTGAAATCATCCAGGGCCGTGGCATCCGAAAGGGTTCGATGGGGAATGCGCACCGTGTCCAGCAGGGGCGTCATGACCTGCCCCATGCTGCGATGTTCCGGCGCATCCCGGCCCTCGAAACCCCGCCAGGCCACGATCAACAAACAGGGCTGCCGATAGAGCAGGTTCAACGAGAGCAGCGTGGTCAGGGACGTCCCCAGCCCCGCATTCGACATGAGCACCGCCGGGACCCTGCCGCCCAGGTAGACGCCGGCCGCCATCGCCACCGCCTCGTCTTCTCGAACGGCCTGGGTATAGAGCCGGCGCGTCAGCAGCGTCTCGATGACTCCCGCCAGCAGCACATCTGGGACGCCGGTGAAGAAATCGAATCCGATGTCCTCCAGCGCTTGGACGAAGGCCTCGCTCTCGATCATCCGCTCCCCTCGTGACCGGACATGACGACGCGCGCACCGGACAGGACCACGACGGCCGGCGCAAAACGGTCGCATTATAGCGAGGGGGAAAGACATTCACAACCGGCGGGCGCCTCGCGACCGGAGGCGCCGATTGCCTTCATCGCGCGATCGTGCTACGGTGCCGCTCTGGTCCAGCGTGAGCGCGAAATGAGCCCACACCGTCGATTGGTTTCCGTCGCCAGCGTTTGGCGCGCGTGGATGCTGCTGGGCTGGTCGGCGCTCGGCGTCCTCCCGATGCCGGCCACCGCCGGCACCTTGCAGAACGATCCGAAGGGCTTTCACGGGATTCAGTGGGGCTCGTCCCTGGCCAAAGCGCCGGACCTGACCCTCATCAACGCCGAAGAACACATCCAGGAATACGCCCTCAAGCAAGGTCCGCTGCCGCTCGGCGAAGCCAAGGTCGAGTCCATGACGTTCTACGCCTATGACGGGGAATTCGCCCGTGTGGGCGTGCGGTACAAGGGGAAGAAAACCCACGAGCAGGTGCTGGCCTATCTCCAATCACACTACGGGCCGATCGATCGGTCTCCCGGATCGATGATGCGGGGACTGAACCAGCAGTTCAACTGGCGCGGGACCGACACCGAGATCAACCTGACCTATGAAGCCAAGGGAGAGCGCGGGTTCGTCTTCTTCGACAGCCGCACCCTGGCCCCGAAGTTCAACGAGTTCCTGCCGATCGCTTATCCCAACGGGCCCGACAGGCCGCCTCTTCGAATCAGCCCGCCGTTGTCCTCCTTTCAACCGCACCTCTAACCAAGCCCTGCCATGCCGCTCCGTCCTGCACGTCTGCACGCAAACGCAGCCTTGCACGCACGGTCGTTTCAGCTTGTGGCAACGGGACGGGCATCAAGACGGAGGATCGGGGGAGGCGCTTACAAACCCGCTGCCACCTCGGGCCCGGACTCCGCACGTCGGCAGGAGGCAGGGTCGGGGGCCGGACTCGAAGCCGGCACGCCGTCTACCGAAAGAGGAATGGTCAGAGTCACTTCATTGCCGCGCTCGTTATACGTCTGGTCCGGCATCAAGCTCCGCGACAGAAAAATGCCGCGTCCCGCCCCCCCGGTGAGCAAACGAGACTCCGCGCTGGTCGCCAACTGAGTCCGCCAATCGAAGCCACGGCCTTCATCGCGAATTCGATAAGAAATGCGCCTCTGCCCTCGATCGATGAGCACCTGTACGGTCACGCGACGGTCTCTGAATCGAGCCTCACGGCACCGGGCATCCAGGAGTTCCGCGTACTGATCCCGGCCGATCGCGTCGAGTTTTTCCTGATAGGAAATTTCGAGGTTCCCGTGCTCGATCGCGTTCAACAGCATTTCCTGGAGCGCCATGCGCAGTTCAAAACGGGCCCGGCTGGCCAGAAACGGCTCGGTGTCGCGCACCAGGGTATTGATGAGGGACACGATATGGGCGAACGCGTTATCCACCACGACCTGAAAATCTATGCGATCGACAGGCAGATCCACGAGGGGTTCCGTTCGGTACGATTGGACCGCGGCCATGGCTCGGCTGACGGTGGCCCGGAGGTCGTCGACGGTGATCGGCTTCTTGAGATAGTCGGAGGCGCCAGCTTTCAAGGCCGCGATGGCGGAGGCCTCATCGCCCTGCCCAGTGATGACGATCACCGGGCAGTCCGGCCAGCGCTCTCGCACCTGCTTGGTGAAGGCGAGGCCGCCCATCCCCGGCATGCGGATGTCGGTCAGGACGATGCCCGGCCTGGCCGACTCGCAGACCGCGATGCCTTCTTCGCCG
>JACQCB010000151.1 GCA_016201805.1 Nitrospirota bacterium
ATGCGTTGAAGTTTACGTTCAGCGACGGCCACGACACCGGCCTCTATTCCTATGCGTTCCTCCGCCGGGTCTGCCAGTGCGATGTCTGCGTGCCGGTCAAGCCGGCGGAACCGAAGAGCCGCCGGCTGCTGTAAGCCGGTTCTTTTACGGGAGCCATCGTGACGGTCTTTTCAAGATCGACGGGATCAGTCGGACGCCCTACGTCGTCCGGCCTTCTTTGCGCCGTCCTGGCTCTTCTTCTGGGGGCCTGCGGTCCTCCGTTTGTCTTGCCGTCCCTGGACCATCAGAAACGAAACATTGTCAACAATGAGATTCGCCTCGGCGCGCTCACCAGCAAGGCGTTTCTTGAGACCTGGGGGCCGCCGACGTATCGCTACCGTGCGCGGGTGCAGTTTTTTCCGCTGGAGAATGGCAATTACCTCCCGCTATTTCGTGTGCCGCTTGGCGAGTCCCCGCAGGGCTGGGATTTGACGACGGTGTTAGAGGATGCGCTGTTCCTGGCCTATGCGGACCGGGGAGAATTGCTGGGCTTTATCGATCAGCGCCTGGTCTATCGCGAACGGCTGTCCGCCGAGCAAGTCCTGGCGGTCGTGAAACAGTGGAAGGACGAGGAGCAGTTTCGGACAGGACTGGAAAAAACCTTGCCCGTTCCGCAGTAGGTTGTCCGGCAGATGACGGACTTCGGCATGGACCCACACCCCCTCAACATTCTGATGGTCTCGCCTGAGGCGGTTCCCTTCGCCAAGACCGGCGGGCTCGCCGACGTTGCCGGGGCGCTGCCCCGCGAACTGGCCCGGCTGGGCCATCGCGTCTGCCTCGTCATCCCGCGCTATGGCACGATCGACGGGGCTGCGCTGGGGCTCAAGGAGTGGCGGCGCCTCGCCGTTCCGACCGCGCTCGGACCGATCTCCACGAGCATCGAGCAGGGGACGTTGCCTGACGGTTTGGGACGCGTGCTGGCGGTCCGGCACGATCCCTACTTCGGCCGGGCGGGGCTCTATCAGGAAGCCGGCCGCGACTATCCCGACAACTTGGAGCGGTTTGCCTTTTTCAGCCGCGCGGTGCTGGAACTCTTGCCGATCCTGAAGGAAGAGTCTGGTTGGGTGCCGGATGTGCTCCATGCGCACGATTGGCAGACCGCCCTCAGCCTGGTGTACTTGCGGGCGCTCTACGCCGGGCCGTCGCCGCGGCACAGACTCCGGACGATGTTCACGATCCACAACATCGGCTACCAGGGGCTTTTTCCGGCGACGGACTATTGGAAGACCGGCCTGGGGACCGAACTCTTCACGCCCAAGGCGCTGGAGTTTTATGGGTCGGTGAACCTCCTGAAGGGGGGCCTCGTCTTTGCCGATTTCCTCACGACGGTGAGCCCGACCTATAGCCGCGAGATCCAGACGTCTGAGTTCGGCTTCGGTCTTGACGGGGTCCTACGCGAGAGACAGGACCGGCTGGCAGGGATCATCAACGGCATCGATGTGGATCTGTGGAATCCAACGGCCGATCCCTATGTGCCCTGCCGGTATTCGGCCTCGGACCTCTCGGGCAAAAAAGTCTGCAAGGCGGCCTTGCAGCGGGAAATGAACTTGCCGGTCCGTGCGGAGGTCCCGCTGTTGGGGATCGTCTCGCGGCTGACCGAGCAGAAGGGGCTGGACTTGGTGGCCGACATGCTGCCCGAACTGGCGACGCTCGACCTCCAGGTCGTACTCCTGGGGAACGGCGATCCCTCCGCCGAAGCCCGGTTCCGTGCGATCCACGCGCAGTTTCACCGGAGGATCGGTTTGTCCATCGGATTCGATGAAGGGCTGGCCCATCGAATCGAAGCCGGGGCCGACATGTTCCTGATGCCGTCCCGCTACGAACCCTGTGGCCTGAGCCAGCTCTACAGCTTGCGATACGGGACCGTGCCGATCGTGAGGCGGACCGGGGGGCTCGCCGATACGGTGGTGCCCTATTCGCCTCAGGCTATCAGAGAGGGGCGTGCCACCGGCTTTCTGTTCGGCGAGGCCACCAAGGACGTGCTGCTGACGACCGTCCTTCTGGCGCTGCGAGTCTATGCGGAAGGGGAGGAGTGGAAGGCGCTGATCCAAGCCGGCATGGGCACGGACGTTTCCTGGGCCAAGTCTGCCCGTGCTTACGTGGAGCTGTACCGTAAGATACTGGAGCTTCGGTAGGCGTTCGGTTGCCGTGCGACGGTCATCGGTTGGGGCGCAGGGTCTCTTCCTCGTACTGGGCGAAAAGGCGCTTGGCTTCGGGATGTAAGGGCGTTCCGCCTCCGTGGGGAATGCCCACCGAGCGAAAGAGGGGCGTCAGTTTTCCGTTCGGATGGAGATAGCCGGCGCGTAAGGGGACGGACCGGCGGTGGTGCCGGATGAGGTGGCAAGGCGTCGGCCTGATGCTAGTCAGCCAATCGGCGATGTCCTGGGGATTGCCGATGGACGCGGAGAGCAGCAACAGTTTCGCCTGGGCCGGACAGAAGATGATCGTTTCTTCCCAGACCACCCCCCGCTCTGGATCAGCGATGTATTGAGACTCGTCCATGATGACGAGACCGAGGGTGTCCAGCCTCACGTCGATTTCACCGCCCGCCGCATCGTAGAGCAGGTTCCGCAGGATTTCCGTGGTCATGATCAAGAGCGGGGCCTGCGGATTGTCCTGCCGATCGCCGGTCAGAATGCCCACGCGGTCCGCTCCGAACAGGCGGGAAAACTCCGTGAACTTCGTATTCGACAGCGCCTTGAGGGGGGAGGTGTAGATTACGGTGCGCTCCGCCTCGATGGCCCGCCTCGTGGCCTCAATCGCCACGTAGGTTTTTCCGCTGCCGGTGGGGACGCTAACGATCACATCCGTCGTGGCCAGGGATGTAAGGGCGTCCTCCTGCCACGCATCGGGGACAAAGGGCTTGGGCTCGGGGACTCCCATTCCATCCAGAAAGGCGGTGAGATCAACCGGCGGTTCGGCCGGTTCGGCCTCCGCCTGGTTCGTCGGCGGTTTTGCGCCTTGACGGGGCCGTGGGGCGGTAGACTCTGGCGCCGCCTTCCGGCGTGGAGGCGGTGGCGGTGGCGGACTCTCCTGCATCAACGCCTGCAGGTCCGATTCCAACCCGGCCCGGTTTTCGCTGGAGTGTTGGAGCAACGTTTCAATCAGTCGGCGCTTCCCCAGCCGGAAGTGCTGGTGGATGCGGCCTCGCGCAAGCCGGTGCAGCCGTGAAACCGGCTGTTCGGCCAACAGTTTTTCGAGTTCTTCAGTGGTCATAAACTCAGTGATGCGTGACAGGTGACGCGTGACGGGTGAAAGAGGGCCGATTTCCGATTGTCTTCAAAACTCGTCACTTGTCACCTGTTACTCGTTACGGTAATTCTTCAAGAACGCCGCGCCGCAAATTCTTGATGGCTTTGCCGGCCGTGTCCGCCAGCCCCGGATGGGTGTTGCGTAACTGGTGAATTTGCGACAGGTACTCGAGCGTCCTTGCCAGGAGTCGGTAAATATCGCCCTCCGCCATCGTCGTGGTGCGGCAGAGGCCGATCCACGTGAGGGTGGGCTCGCCGATCCAGCGTTCGGCCAGGGCGGCCACGTCGGCGCGCAGCAGGGGCGGGTCTTCGTGCGGCGCCAGCGATTCGGCCAGTTGACGGACTTGCCGCAGCAGCGAGGCCAGGCCGGGACTGATGCGGGGGAAGGCGCCGGGCCGGTCGTCGTCATGCGAGAGGGTGGCCATGATGCCGGCCAGGATTTGCGGTTCAATGCCGCTGAAGGCGTCGGCGCGGATCAGTTCGGTGATGAGCAGCGAATGGTCGATGCGAATCAGCCGCGCCCATTCTCCCTCGCTGGTGAGATGGCAGGTCGGCGTGAGGTAGCCGAATTGCTGGAGCACCTCGGCGCGATTTTGAAACCGATGCCAGAGTCCGGTGCGGAGCGCTTGGATGGCCTTGGTGTGGCGGTGGACATCCTGGCGAATGCGCAAGGCGCCGGCGTGGTCCTTCTGACAGGCCGAGCGCGAGGGGCAGGTGGGACAGGGGAACTCATCGGTCAAGGTCTGGACGATCTCGCCTTCTTCGTCCTCCTCCTGCACCAGGATCGGAAGGGCCGGCATCCGGACGGGGAGATCCGAGGCTTGCCGGGCCAGGTCCTCCAGGCTTGCGGGCGTCACCCAGGGATAGACGGGAGCTTCGGCCACGTCGAACGTGCGGTCGAATACTTGCGTGACGGCGTCGGCGGGACTCTCGGTGACGGCGCCGCCCGGGCGCAGCACGGTGATCGTCGGGCTCCGCTGCCCCTTGCTTCGGTATTGCCGCAGGACGATTCCCCGTCCTTTCGGCAGCCCGACGACGCGGCCTGGAGTCAGGAAGTGGAGGCGCGCGGCCAGCTCGGGCGGCTCGCGCCGCTTGACTTGCACGCGGTGAGCCTTTTGCTTTCTGGCATGGTCGAAGGTTTGCCATTGCGTGATCCAGTCCGTACAGACGCGGGGGCCGTAGGGCTTCATCTGCACGTGCAATTGATCCAGCTTGCTCTCCAGAGTTTCGGCGCGCCGGTTGAGCTGGAACTGCGCGAAGCTTCGCGCCAGGATCGCCTGGATCTGATCCAGCGGATGGGCCTTGAGCAGGTTCAAGACCATGGGGTAGGAGATGACGAACTGGCTGTCGATCGGCTCCGGTTGGCCGGTGAGGCCTTTGGTGAGCACGCTCAAGTCGATGTAGGGGGAAGGGGTGACGACGGCGAAGCCGACCAGGTCCTTGCCCCGCCGTCCGGCCCGTCCGGCGAGTTGTTGAATCTCTCCGACCGTCAGATCGGTGAAGTCCCTGGATTTGCGGACGCTGGACTGGGTCACCACCACGGTGCGGGCGGGAAAGTCCACGCCGGCAGCCAAGGTGGTGGTCGCGAAGACCGCGTCCAGGCAGCCTTGCCGCATGAGTTCTTCGATGGCGATCTTCCAGGAGGGCAAGTGCCCGGCATGGTGCGCCGCCACACCGACCCGCTGGACGACCGGCATGAGCGGGTGCTCGGCGATGCTGGGATATTGCTGGACCAACTGCTCGAAGACCGACACGATGGCGTCCTGACGCGCGGGCGGCAAGGTGGTTTGACTGCGCTCGAAGGCCTGCATGGCATCGTCGCAGGCGCGGCGTGACGTCAAGAAGACGATGGCCGGGGTCAAATGTTTGTGGCGGAGGGCTCCGATCAGGTCAACCGGATGAATCGAGGGGGGCATGCAGTTTCATTCCCTTGGAAATGGCCACGAGGCCGGATTCGGTCACCGTGAAGCGTCGGCGGTCGGCCTCGTGGTCGTAGCCGATCTCGGTCTTCGGCGGGATGACGACGTCTTTGTCGATGATCGCGCGTCTGATCCTGGCATGGTCGCCGATCTCCACGTTTTCCATCACGATGGACTCCCGGACCTCGGCATGGTCCTGGACACGTACGTTGGGGGAGAGGACGGAATTCTGCACCCGGCCGCCGGAGATGATGCACCCGCCGCAGACGATGGAGTCTAGGGCCACGCCCATCCGGCCGCCGTCGAAGTCCTGGGCGAAGACGAATTTCGCCGGGGGAAATTGTCCCTGGTAGGTGCGGATCGGCCAGTTCTGGTCGTAGAGGTTGAACAAGGGGTCCACCGCCACCAGGTCCATATTGGCTTCCCAATAGGCGTCCAGCGTCCCGATGTCGCGCCAGTACTTGACCGCTTTTTTGTTCGCGTCCTGGAACTTGAAGGCATAGACACGGCTTTGTTGGATCATGCTGGGGATGATATTCCGCCCGAAATCATGCGGGGAATCATGGCCGGCGTCTTCCATGAGATGTTGCCGGAGCACATCCGTGCGAAACAGGTAAATGCCCATCGAGACGAAGGCATGGGCGGGGTCGCTGGGGATCGGGGCCGGCTGTGCGGGCTTCTCGTCAAAGCGCAGGATGCGGCACTCTTCGTCCACCCCGATGACGCCGAACCGACTGGCGTCTTCCAGCGGCAGCTCGAGGGCGCCCACCACGGCGTCGGCCTGCTTGGCGATGAGGAAATCGTACATGTCGGCGTAGTTCATCTTGTAGATGTGGTCGCCGGCCAGGATCAGGACGAACTCCGGCTGTTCGTTATCCACCAGGAACAGATTTTGATAAACTGCATCGGCCGTGCCTTTATACCAGTCCTCGCTGATCCGCTGTTGCGGCGGGATGGAGGCGATGAACTCGCCGAGCTCGGGGTTCAGCATGTTCCAGGCGGTGCGGATGTGGCGGTCCAACGAATGGGATTTGTACTGGATCAGGACCGCGACCTGCCGGAGCCCCGAGTTGAGGCAGTTGCTGAGGGTAAAGTCGATGATGCGGTACTTGCCGCCGAATGGGACGGCCGGCTTGGCGCGGTGAATCGTGAGCGGGTACAGCCGTTCCCCCTTGCCGCCGGCTAGAACCATGGTCAGGACCTTACGCATAATGCTGAATTGTAACAGGACGGGTCTGAAATAGAAAGGATCGGCGCCGGCGGATTCGGAAAGACAAGGAGAGATTGACAGGGCCGTCACTTGCGACGATACTACCTCCGAGGTTCGTGGTTACGCATCGGTGATGAGGTGGAGGCGATGCTCAGAAAAACAACGGCCAAGAAGCCCGCGCGC
>JACQCB010000163.1 GCA_016201805.1 Nitrospirota bacterium
CACCAAGCGACTGGAGGACTCCCACGCTGCTGGGTTCTCAAGCCGAGACCGGTTGAGTTGCGCTTTGAAATCGGCCAGCAGGCTGGCGTCAAGTTGTGGATCGAGTGCCATCTGGCAGGGAAACGCTTTTCATCTATTGGATGGGGCCCGCGAGAATTGTCGGCAGCATAGCCTCGACTCTCCGGCCAGTCAAGGCCGTGAACTTGCCGTCGGTGATACATTGTGTTAAGCAATTTCCATGCGCTCTTTGCTGCTCCCGGCAATCTGGCTGACGGTCCTACTGGCCTTCCCCTCTCCGCTTTTAGCAGACAACGCTGAGCCTGTTTCTGCTCCCGCCTTCCATGAATGGCAGATTTGGGATGTCAAAACCGGCCGTCCAATTCCATTTGAGGAACTGACGACGGCCCTCGGTTCGCTGGATGTGATCTACCTGGGCGAGGAGCACCACAACCGATGGCACATCGAGGCTGCGCTTGGGATTCTCCGAGCGCTGGTAGCGCAAACGCGGCGTCCGACTCTGGCGCTGGAGATGTTTGGGTGGGATGGGCAGGCGGCGCTGAACCGGTATCTGGCCGAGAAGGACTGGACGCGAGACCAATTCCTCAAAGAGGTCCGATGGGAGATCAATTGGGGCGGCGCGTTTGAAGACTATGAGCCATTGCCGGCCTTTGCCCGCACTCAAGGGTTCCTTATGCTGGCGCTCAATCCGCCTAAGCCGCTCGTGCATCTGGCCGCCAAACAGGGCCTCGCGCAAGCGCTGACCGATCCAGAAATGGCGCGCTGGGGGATGGCGGATGAACGGTTTCCCGAGGACCCCGCCTACTACGAAATGATCGTGAAGCCGCTACGACTATGTCATGGCGGCCTCTCCGACGAGGCTTACCAGCACATGTATGAAGCATCCCTGTTCCGCGATGAAGGAATGGCCAAAACCATCGCTGACTTCTTACGCCGCGGGCAAGCCGCAACCGCCCCCGATGCAAACCTGAAGAACGGCCCGATTGTCAGCTACACCGGCGGCGGGCACATCCAGTATCAACTGCCCGTGCCCAACCGCGTCCTCCGGCGCCACGAGGGAGCCCTCAAGCAAGCCACCATCTACTTGACCTCTTTTGAGTCGGCCCGGGTCGAAGAGCTTCGGAGCCTCCTGCAGGAGGCGGTCGCGGATTATATCTGGCTGACCCCGCTCGGCGCCCAAGGCGCCCCACGCCGCTGCCGGTAACGGCAGCCTCACGCTCAATGAGACCATGCACTTTGCCGTTTATTCCGCCGTCCCGTTGCGTTACAATCCTGACGCGCAGGAAGCGCAACGGCTCTTAATCCCAGGAGGATGGCATGGCGGATGAAGTGGTGGTTGTTCAACGGGCTCCCTACGTCATAGAGGTCGGCCCAGGCAAGGTGTACTGGTGCCGGTGCGGGCGTTCCAAGAATCAACCCTTTTGCGACGGCGCCCACGCGGGCACGGAGTTTTCGCCCGAGGAAGTGGAGTTCAAGGAAAAGAAGCGGGTCGCCTTCTGCGGATGCAAACACACGAAGAAGCCGCCCTTCTGCGACGGGACCCACTCCCGAATCTAACGCTGCCGGGTATGAGTGCTTAGTGTTGTGTCCGGCAACGTAAAACTCTCGACTCAAAATTCCAAAGTTCCGTAAAGCGAATGGCGTTGTTGACCACCACGAAGCGCCGGGGTCGTGCCGGCGCAAGGACCAGCCACGCCGCCGCCGGCCGGCATCTGGCCAAAACAGACCCGGTCCTACACAGGCTCATTGCCAGCATTGGCCCCTGCGAATTGAGACCGCGACGCCATCACTTCGCCACCCTCTGCGACTCGATCATCTCCCAGCAACTTTCGACCAAGGTCGCGGAGGTCATTTTCGACCGCTTTGCCGGCCTCTATCCTGGCCGCCGTCTCACGCCGCAGGCCGTCGTGCGGACGGCGCTGCCACGCCTCCGCGCCGCCGGTCTCTCTCGACAGAAAGCCGGCTACCTGAAAGACTTGGCGGCAGGGTTTCTGGACGGACGGGTTCAGCCAAGCCGGATGGCGCGCCAATCGAATGAAGAGATCATCGAGGCCTTGATATCGATCCACGGCATTGGCCGATGGACGGCCGAGATGTTCCTGATTTTTTCCCTGAACCGGCCCGACGTGCTGCCAGTGGACGATCTGGGGATTAAGAAGGCGATCCAGCGGTGGTATCGGCTGCCGGCCCTCCCGATCCCAAAGAAAATTCGGGCGATCGGAAAGGCCTGGCATCCTTACGAAACGGTGGCGTCCTGGTACCTCTGGCGAAGTCTGCGCTTGTCCGAATAGCCGCAAAGACTTGCCACATCAATGGGTTAGTGTCGATTCTCTCCAGCGGCCGGTTTGGACCGGCCGCTTGGCCCCTTCCTGCCTGCCCTGAAAAAACCCCTTCGGCAAACGTCCGTTTTGACTTAATTATCGGAGAAATCTGACGATAACGCTTCTAGCACAAGGAAAACTATGAGCCCAGCCACGACGAGCGTTGGCCGCAGAGCGTCCAACGCTCGAAGACTATTCCTCAGCCTGCTCTACGAGCACACCATCCTCCTGCTGGTGATCCTGCTCTGTGCCAGCGTCGGCGGCGTCATGTGGCAACTTTCTAGGCTGTCATCGCAACTCATCCGTTCGGCCGCCTTGCAGGGTACCTCTCTGTACGCCTCCGCCATCGATGAATTCCGTACTCTCTACACCTCGGAAGTAGTGGCTCGTCTGCGTTCACAAGGAATCGAGGTCACGCATGACTACAAAACGAAGACGCACGCGATTCCGCTTCCGGCGACATTGACCATTGAGTTCGGCAAACACCTCAGCCAAGGCGAAACCGGCCTGCAGGTACGGCTGTACAGCGACTATCCCTTCCCGTGGCGCAAGGACGGCGGTCCGCACGACGACTTCGAGGAGGCTGCCTTGCGATTCCTGCGCGAGCATCCCGATCAACCGTTCACTCGGTTTGAAGACGTGCAGGGCCGCGCCTCGCTCCGATACGCCACGGCGGATCGCATGCGGCCGCTCTGCGTCGGATGCCATAACACACACCCCGATAGCCCGAAAACGGACTGGAAAGTCGGAGACGTACGCGGAGTTGTCGAGGTGGTCCGACCGCTGGATACGGTCGTGGCGAAGAGCCGGGCCGGATTACAGGATACCTTTTTGTTCATGCTCGGGCTGGCCGGTGTCGGGGTCGTCGGACTCTCGATCGTCATCCGCAAGCTTCGCCACGTCTCGGTCGAGCTGGAGCAGAAGGTGGAGGAACGGACGGCAGAGCTGTCCCAGGCCACAACGGCGCTGGAGACGCAGTATCGCGAGCTCCAGCAGACGGAACAGCAACTGGCTCAGCGCGCCGAGGAACTGGGCCGATCCAACGCCGAGCTGGAACAGTTCGCCTACGTGGCATCCCACGATCTGCAGGAGCCGCTGCGCATGGTGGCCAGCTTCACACAACTGCTGGGCAAGCGATACAAGGGTCGGCTCGACGCCGACGCCGACGAGTTCATCGGCTACGCCGTGGATGGCGCCACCCGCATGCAGCAGCTCATCAACGACCTGCTGGCCTATTCGCGGGTCGGCACGCGGGGCAAGGAGTTCGCCCCCACGAGCGGTGAGGCCGTCCTCGATCGGGCGCTGCAGAACCTCAAGCTGGCGATCGAGGACAGCGGCGCCGTGGTGACCCACGATCCCCTCCCGACCGTGCTCGGCGACGAGGGACAACTGGTGCAGCTCTTCCAGAACCTGATCGGCAACGCCGTCAAGTTCCGTGGGACGGAGACCCCGCGTGTCCACGTGTCGGCCGAGTCGCGGGACGGAGACGTGGTCTTTTCGGTCCGCGACAACGGCATCGGTATCGACCCGCAGTTTACCGACCGGATTTTCCTGATCTTCGAGCGCCTCCATCAACAGGAGCAATATCCCGGCACCGGGATCGGTCTGGCGATCTGCCAAAAAATCGTGCAGCGCCACGGCGGACGGATCGAGGTGGAGTCGCAGCCCGGGAAGGGTACGACGTTCCGGTTCACCGTGCGGGCCGCGTGAGCGGCCATCGAAAAGAGGGACGACCATGAGCACAAGATCAACGGGCAGCCCGATCGACATCCTCCTGGTAGAAGACAATCCCGGCGACGTACGTCTGACGAAAGAAGCGCTGAGTGCCAGCAAGCTCTCCAACCAGCTGCACGTGGTGCCGGACGGGGTGGAAGCGTTGGCGTACCTGCACCAGCAAGGGCCGTACGCCCAGCAGCCGAGGCCCGACCTCATCCTGCTGGACCTGAACCTGCCGAAGAAGGACGGCCGGGAGGTGCTGGCGGACATCAAGGCCGATCCGCTCTTGAAACGCATCCCGGTCGTTGTCCTGACGACGTCGCAGGCGGAGCAGGACATCCTCAAGACCTACGAGTTGCACGCAAACTGCTACGTCACGAAGCCGGTTGACCTCGATCAGTTCGTTGAGGTGGTCAGGAGCATCAAGGACTTCTGGCTGACCATCGTGAAACTGCCTCAGGAGTAACCCCGTGACCGACGGCCCAATCAAGATCCTCCTGGTCGAGGACAATCCGGGGGATGCGCGTCTGGTCGAAGAAGCGCTCGTGGAGACCTCCACCGCGCAGTTCACCCTGGCGCACGCGGACCGCATGGACCGCGCGCTCCAGCGCATCCGGGAAGAACGCTTCGACGTGGCCTTGCTGGACCTCTCCCTGCCGGACAGTCACGGGATCGAGACGTTCCTCAAGGCTAAGGCCCAGGCCCCGGATCTACCCATCCTCGTCCTGACCGGGATGGACGACGAGGCGTTCGCGTTGAGGGCCCTGCAGGCCGGCGCGCAGGACTATCTGGTCAAGGGGCAGTTGGATGGCCGGCTGCTCGTCCGCGCCGTGCGATACGCCATCGAACGCAAGCGGATCGAGGAGCAACTGCTCCATATATCGTTCCACGACACGCTCACCGGCCTGCCGAACCGGGCCCTGTTCCTCGACCGGCTGCAGGCGGCCTATCGGCGGGCCCAGCGACGCAGCGACTACACCTTCGCGGTGCTCTTCCTGGACCTGGATCGGTTTAAGCATATCAACGACAGCCTCGGCCACCTGATCGGCGATCAACTGCTGATCGCGATCGCCCAACGTCTGGAACTATGCCTGCGTCCCGGCGACACCGTGGCGCGGTTCGGTGGGGACGAATTTGCCCTCCTCCTGGAGGAGGTCAAGGACGTCAACACCGCCGTCCGCGTGGCCGGCCGAATTCAGAAAGACCTGGCGGCGGCCGTCCATCTCGACGACCGCGAGATGTATGCCACCGCCAGCATCGGGATTGCCGTGAGCACGGACGGGTGCGGCTCGCCGGAAGAGCTCCTCCGTGACGCCGACATCGCCATGTACCAGGCCAAGGAGCAGGGCCGGGCGCGCAACGCCGTGTTCCACAAGTCCATGCACACCCATGCGGTGGCCAGACTGGAGTTGGAGACCGACCTGCGGCGGGCGGTCGAGCGCCAGGAGCTGATCCTCCAGTACCATCCTCTGGTGTCGCTCGATTCAGGCCGGATCGTCGGCTTTGAGGCCCTGGTCCGATGGCAGCACCCCAAACGCGGCCTCATCTCACCCCAAGAATTCATCCCCGTGGCAGAAGACACCGGCTTGATCGGTGAGATCGGCCAGTGGGTGCTGAGCGAAGCCTGCCGTCAGGCAAGCCAGTGGCACAGGAAATATCCGGCCCGCCCGCCGGTCCGGATGTGCGTGAACCTGTCGGCCAAGCAGTTCAAGATGCCCGATCTCGTGGATCAAGTCGTGGAGACGATCCGTCGCACCGAGATGGATGTCCGCTGCCTGGGACTGGAGATCACCGAGAGCATCCTGATGGAAGACGCCAAAGCCAGCGCCGCCACGTTGCGCACGCTGAAGGACCTGGGCGCGCAGATCCATCTGGACGACTTCGGCACCGGCTACTCGTCGCTGAGTTATCTCCTGCGTTTTCCCGTTGACGGACTGAAGGTGGATCGTTCGTTCGTCAGAGATTTGGAGGTGGGGAGCGACAATGCGAAGATTCTCTCGGCGATCGTGGCGGTGGCGCATAGCTTGGACCTCGAGGTGATCGTAGAGGGCGTGGAAACGGCCGAGCACCTCGCTCACCTGCGGAAGCTGGGCTGTCAACTGGCGCAGGGCTACCTGTTCGAAAAACCGCTCGCGAGCGACGCGGCGGAGGCCTTGATGGCGCAGAATCCCCGCTGGTAAGCCGCCGAGGTCGGCGCGCGGTCAGCGCGAAACGGGTTTGGCGGTCAGCCGCATGATCAGGGCGTAGAGGGCGCAGAGGAGGACCGCGAAGCCTCCGACCCAGATCGATCGCTCGCGCAGGACTTTCACCAGCAACGCCGGGTCCTTCACCAATTCAGGTTGATCCCCCAGGATATGGCCTCCGAACCAGGCCAGGACCCAGCACCACAGACCGGCCCCCACAATCGTCATCAGACTATACAGCCCGAACGGCATGCGCACGATCCCGGCCGGAATCCCAATCAAATGTCGGACGACCGGAACGAGCCTGGCGAAAAAGACGCCGCCCGCTTCATAGCGGGCCAGCCACCGCTCGGCCCTCAGCAACTTGTCCTCCGGGCAGAACATATATTTGCCATAGCGAAGGAGCAAGGGACGTCCCAGCCACCGGGCTGCCCAGTACGTAATGGCGGCGCCCAGATAGCTGCCGACCGTCCCGGCCAGCACGACGCCGGTCAAACTATAGCGCCCCTGTGCCGCCCAATAGGCGGCGGGGGGGATGACGACTTCGCTGGGGATCGGCACGATGGAGCTTTCCATCGCCATCAAGAGAACAATCCCCGGATAACCCCAATCGTTGACCCACTGAAACCAGATGCCGATCCATTGCTGCATGAAGATGCCTTTCCCAGGTTGAACCGAGCGGCGATTGTACGAAAACGGAGCCGACAAAGCCAGGGCAGTTGCCCCTTGCATCGTACCCCTGAAATTCAGTACAATCTGTGCGGCTTGTTTGTTGCTTTCTGTTCCGAAGGCGTCACGTCATAGGGAGGGTCTCACATGAGCAGGAAAGTCTGGGGAATCATCGGTGCCTGCGGGTCGGTCCTGTTAAGCGCATCCCTCGTCCTGGCCAATGAACCCAAGGGTGGCGCGCCGGACTACAGCGGCGTCACGGGCATATACTATACGATTATCGGCCTGATTCTCGCCTACGGCGTCTACGACACCTTCTTCAAAAAATCCTGATTCGTTCTCTCTCTTCAACGCGCACCCAGCCGACGCGCATGATCGGATCACGATCCGACCTGCGCGGCCGGCTGGGTCTGCTTTCGCAATGCGCATCATCCTCCCTGACTTCTCACATCACCCACGCGGAGCTTTCACAAGCAACGGCTCCAAGACCGGCATCAGGTGGTCCACAATGACCCGATACCCATCCCCCGTCGGATGTATGCCGTCGGCTTGATTGAGCGCCGCCTTCGCCGCGACCCCTTCCAGAAAAAACGGCAGGTAGGGCAGCCGATAGCGTCGCGCCAATTCGGGATAAAGCGCGGTAAAACGCTCGGTGTAGTCAGCGCCGTAGTTGGGAGGCAGCTTCAGCCCCGCCAGCACCACGGTGACTCCGGCTGCTCCTAGCCGCTTGACGATCTCTTCGAGGTTGGCGCGAGTCTGCTTCAATGCCAACCCGCGCAGCCCATCGTTGGCGCCCAAGACCAGGATCACAATGTCAGGCCGGCTCTTGAGTACCCAGTCGATCCGCCGCACCCCGCCAGCGGTGGTGTCTCCGCTGACGCCGGCATTAATCACGCGGTAGCGATACCCGGCTTGATCCAGTGTCCGTTGTAATTGAGCCGGGTAGGATTCTTCCGCCGATACCCCGAACCCTGCCGTGAGACTATCCCCAAAGGCCACGATCTTGGGCAAGTTGATGCGAGGTTGTTCGCGATTGCGGCCTGGCTGGCTTGTGACATCGGTCCCAAGTCGCTGGCCGAATCCCTCCTTCGGCAGGGCGGAAGCCGACGGGGGCGGAGTAACACTGCTCGGTGTCGAGACAGATTCAGACGACTGCTCGCATCCGATCAAACCGAGACAGAGGACTCCCAGCAAAAAACTCCGGAGGACTTCTCGTTGAAATATGTACGGCGTCTCAAAAAGCATACAGTATAATAAAGCCGTCCTCCGGGTCTTTCACGAACTTTGTCAAGGATACCATGATCTCGGTCAATCACCTCGTCATGCGCCTCGCCGCCGGGGGCCGCGCCATCACCATCCTGGACAACATCTCTCTTGAGATCCCGAACAAGCAGATGATCGCCATCGTCGGCCCCTCCGGAAGCGGTAAATCCACCTTGCTGGGTTTGATCGCCGGGTTGGATAAACCCACCTCCGGATCGATCCTGTTGGACGGAGTGGAGATCACGGCTCTGGCCGAGAGCGACATGGCCCGCTACAGGAGACAGAACATTGGGTACATCTTTCAATCCTTCCATCTGATCCCCACGCTGACCGCCTTGGAGAATGCAGCAGTGCCGCTGGAGCTGAACGGCAACCCCAAGGCCAGGGAACGCGCGGCGGAATTGCTTGTGTCGGTCGGACTGGGAGACCG
>JACQCB010000150.1 GCA_016201805.1 Nitrospirota bacterium
AGTTCCCATTGCTCCTTTGCAACCGGCGAACTGCGGCTTCGATGTCGGCAACATTGGCAAGGTTGGATGGTCCGAGCACTTTCGCCAGAAGTTCGCCGGACATCCGGTAAAGTCGGTGGCCGTCGTCGTGACGAATGCGGAGGGCGGTGATCTAAAGCAGCAGGGCGAATTCGTGGTCACCGAGACCGGCATTGAAGGCGGCGTCATCTATGCGGTGTCCGCCGGCCTCCGCGATGAGATCATGGCCGGAGGCGAGGCGATCATCCGTCTCGATCTGGTGCCGGGCCGGGCCTTGCCTCGCCTCATCAAAGACCTGTCGCAGCCGCGCGGCAAACGCTCGATGGCCACGCATCTTCAGCGTCAGGCCGGTCTTGCCGGGGTGAAGGCCGGGCTGCTGCGTGAAGTCGTGCCGAAACAGGACTTCGCCGATCCGGCTCGTCTTGGCGCCGCCATCAAATCGCTGCCTCTGCGGCTCGTCGCACCGCGTCCGTTGGAGGAAGCCATCAGCACGGCGGGTGGGGTGGTCTTCGAAGCGCTCGACGAACGGTTGATGATCCGCGAACTGCCGGGGGTGTTTTGCGCGGGAGAAATGCTGGATTGGGAGGCGCCGACCGGCGGCTATCTCCTCACCGCCTGTTTCGCCAGTGGACGGGCTGCCGGCGCCGGCGCCGTGGCCTGGCTGAGCCGGGACAGGACTGGGTCTTGAAACAACGAGTGCGAGTGGCGGGTCTGCGGTCACGCATCGCATCGTAACACGTGACAAGCGCCAGGCTTTCTGCTAAGAACCACTTTATGGTGTCCCGGTGACCCAGCGGTATCTCTTCACGATCGGCTTCTTTGCCGTCCTCCTCGTGCTGCTCTCGCAGATCGCGCTGATGTTTCGGCCGTTCCTGCTGCCGACCCTTTGGGCGGTCATCCTGGCGCACATGATGTTTCCGCTGCACGATCGTCTGACGGCCCTCTGCAAGGGGCGCGTCGTGGTGTCGGCGGCCCTGCTGACCCTCGGCATCATGCTTCTGGTGGTGGTGCCGCTCATCGCGATGGGGTTCTTGCTGGTCCATGAGGTCCAGGCCGCCCAGACGGCGATCACCCTCTGGATTCAATCGGGCGGCGTGCAGCGGCTGCCGGAGCAGTTGGCCGCGCTGCCGTTGCTGGGGGAGCGGGCGCAAGAATGGCTCGGATGGTTTGTCGTGGCACAGGGGAACCTGGACGCATTTTTTCTGGACAGCGCCAAGGACCTCAAGCAGTTCCTCGTGGACGAACTCACCGGGGTCGTCACGAACGTGTTCCTGCTCGGCGTCAATTTTCTCGTCATGATCCTGGTGTTGTTCTTTTTGAAGGACGGGGCGAGCCTGTTTGCCGGGTTCTACCGGGTGGTGCCGCTCGACGAGTCGCACAAGGCGAAGATTTTTGCCCGGCTGGACCAGACCCTGCGCGCGGTCGTCAAGGGCGTCTTCGTCGCGGCGGTCGCGCAGGGCTTGGCCGCGGGGCTGGCCTACGCGGTGCTCGGAGTTCCGTTTCCGATGTTCCTGACCGCGATCACGATGGTGCTGGCGCCCTTGCCGGTCGGGGGCACGGCGCTGATCTGGGGGCCGGTCGTCCTCTATCTTTGGTGGGCGGGGCCGCTGTGGAAGGCGCTGGCGATGCTGGCCTGGGGCGTGGGCATTGTGACGATGGTGGACAGTGTGCTGAAACCGTGGTTGATCGGACAGGGCGCCAGGGTTCCGGTCCTGTTCATGTTCTTCGGCATCGTGGGCGGGCTGGCCGTCTACGGCGTCATCGGGCTGCTCCTCGGGCCGATCATCGTGGGACTCCTGCACACGGCTATCCTCATCTACCGCGAGGAGTATGGCGGCGAGGCCTCTCCGTCCGCAGGAGCCTAACTCCATATCCTGTGCAGGGGATGTGTGTCTGAAACAGGCGCGATGTCTGTAGACCCGTGTTCAAAGGTCGACTCTCTGATACTCCCGCGAGGCTAACGTCTGGGTCCGCAGATCCCACTTGACCGCGAAAATCGTGGAGCGCTCTGAAGACAAGGACAGAAGCCGCTGCCCATCTTTGACCACCACCGTCTCGGCCTCGGTAAAGTTGAGTGTCCGGTCCGGCCCGGTCCGATTGCACACCAGGAGCGGGAGTCCGGTGTCGCGGGTACAGCGTTCCCATTCGCCGTTGGGGCCATGGAGTCCCGGCGCCCAGGCGGCTGCCGAGACCAGCAGTTGCGCCCCTTGGGCCTGTAAGCTTCGGCAAATCTCCGGCGAATAGGCATCCGCGCAGATCAGCGTCCCGACACCGCCGAATGGAGGAACCGGGATGACAGCGACCTGCTCCCCAGGGTTCGACCAGGCTTCCGATCCCACTCGCAACGTATGGATCTTGCGATGGGTACCGATGATGGCGCCGTCCGCATCGATCACAAACAGGCTGTTGTAAAGCTTTCCGGACCGGCGGTCCCGTTCGGGATGGGACAGGAACAGCGTCACCCGTAGTTGGGCGGCGAGGCGGCACATGTGTGTCATCCACGGGTCGGGCTGCGGGAGAATCCAGTCAGTACCGATGCGGTCGGCGAAGGTATAGCCGGTGAGACAGAGCTCGGGCGTGATGATCCAGGTGGCTCCGAGTCCCGCCGCGCGGGTGACCGCCGTTTCGACGAGCCGGCGATTATGTGTCAGGTCACCGGGAAGAGGGGCCAGGTGTAACAAGGCGATGTGCAAGGCGGGCATCGGTATGGTTTCCGGCAGTGCGCGTGAGGCTAGGAGGGCGGATGCGGCGCCGAACAGGCTGGCCTGGAGAAATTGACGTCGATCGAGTCCCATCGTCCGCGCCGTTAGGGCTTCACGATTTCGAGCAGCTCCACTTCGAAGACCAGCGTGGCGCCCGGCTTGATCTGCGGCGGGGCTCCGCGGTCGCCGTAGGCCAAGTCGGACGGACAGACGAGCCGGCTTTTCCCGCCCACCTTCATCTTCTGCACCGCCTGCGTCCAGCAGGGGATCACGTCGCCGAGCGGAAACGTCGCCGGCTCGTTCCGCTGGATGGAGCTGTCGAAGACGGTGCCGTCGATCAGCGTGCCGTGGTAGTGGACCTTCACCGAGTCCGAGGCCTTGGGCGAGGCGCCGGTGCCAGGCTTGATCGTCTTGATCACATACCCGGTCTCGCCCTTCGTAGCGCCCGGTTCCGAAGCCGCTTTGGCGAGAAAGGCCGCGCCAACCTTCTTCTCGGCTCCCGCCCCTGCTGCCATCCGAGCTTGCTTGAGCTGCTGAATCCTGGGCCCGTAGATCTGGAGGTCCACTTTCTGCTGCCGCTTGAGGATGCCGTCCGAGAGCCCGGCCTTGACGAACTCGAACTCGGCTTCGGTCAGCGCAAACCCGCCGAGGTTTTGGCTCATGGCCAGTCCCAGCGCATAGAAGGTTTTCTGGTCCTCCGTCGTCGGATCCGCCGCCGTGGCGGGGACTGCGGTCGCGCCGAGGCAGAGCGCGATCGTGAGTGCCGTCATCGTCATTCGCATGGTGATCCTTTCGTGAGCGTGATGGTCCGAATGTGTCGTGGAATATGTATCACAATCGCCGGTCGGCAAGGAATACATCTCATGAAGACGGGCGTTGACGGCTGTCGTGACGGCCAACTCCGGACGAGGCGCTCCGGTTACCGGGCTGCCTCGCCTTGCCACAACATGTCATAGCCGAGTTCCTTGGTGTCGGAGCACATGCTGGCCAGAGCGGAGAACTTGTCGGTGAAGACTTTGTCGGCATGGGATTTTTCGTGGTCTTCGAACGACCGCCAATAGGTCACGATGGCATAGTGGTCGTCGGCGGTCTTGGTGGCGCTGAGCGAACCTTCGTCGGAGACAAAGCCGGAGAATTTGAAGACTTGTCCGGCGAGGAAGCCTCCTTTGGCGCCGCCGTAGGTTTCCTTGACGACCATGCACATTTCCCCCACGGCCATCTCCACCTGTTCGAAGGTGACGCCGGGTTTGAGCTTTACGGTGTTGAACAGCATTTTCGCCCCGAAGGGAAGCGTGATGGGTCCGAACATGAGAGCCTCCTGGACAAGACGCCCGGCCTGAGCCGGCGCGGCATGAGCGGTCACGTGAAAAGAAGCGACGCCTTACTATACCATTGACGGCGGAAAAGGGGAGCCGAGTCTTGGCTTGCGCTGGCATCAGAGGGGGAGATTTGGTAAGCTGCGCCGACTGGAGAAGACGACGATGCGGTTCCTTGCGCTGGGGTTCATGTGTGCGTTTCTGCTGACCGGCTGTGCCTTGTCGCTGATCAATGCGGCCTCGGACGGCGAAACCAAACAGGTCCTGGAGATGTTGGATAAGGGGCAGGACGTCAATGCCCGCAGTCCTGTGACGCGATCGACCCCGCTCATCCTGGCCGCCTGGAACAATCACATCGAGACGGTCCGGGCCTTGCTGGATCGGGGTGCCGATGTGAACGCGCAGGATGCCACGGGCTGGACCGCCCTGCATGCGGCGGCCTTTGCCGGCAACACGGAGATCATGAAGCTTTTGTTGGAGCGGGGGGCAGTCAAACGCGATTCGGAGTGGACGAGTTACCGGCCTTCGCGGTGGGCCGATAAAGAGGACCACTTGATCATTCTGGAGCTGATGAAACAGGGGGAATAAGCTCGTAGGCGACCAACAGCCGGCCGACCATTTCCCCAGCCTCCTGCACGGTCGCCACGGTGGCTTCGATCCGTCTGGACCCGCCGGATGGAAGGACCGCTTCGAACTCCGCCACAGAAGGAACCTGTTCCCCCCGCCGCGCAGCAGCCAGTCTGGCTTCGGCCAAAGCCGCAGACTCAGGCGTAAGCAGCGTCAGAAAATTCCTTCCGATCAGGTCGGGTATGAGTCGAGTGGTGAGCGACATGGCTCTCCGGTTCGCCCATCGGATCACGCCGGTTCGATCCAGATAGAAAATCGCATGTTTGGCGTGGTCGATGACGAGATGAAGGTGCTCCTGCGCATCGAACAGCGCGGCGAGGTGCGTTTCAATCCGCTGCTCGGTCGGCGCCGCGGCAAGCTGGATTTGTTTCTGCTGCTTGTCTAAGAGCGTTTGCAGGTCCAAGTAAGCCTGTTCGAAACGCGCCATCTCGTTGGCGGAGCCGGCCGGTCCGGCCGGGGAGGATCGCCCCCTTTCGGCGCGGAGGGTTCGTTGGAGCCGTTCGGTCAGCTTGGCGAGCGGCTGTATGATGGCCTGGCGAGCGCCCCAGCCCACGACGCTGATGAGGAATAGTCCGATCCCGCCGCCCCACATCAAGATCATCAAAAAGCCCCGGCGTTCTTCCTTGAGATAGCGGTCCATCGGAATGACGATCTCCAGACCTCCCATCACGTCGTGCAGCGCAAAGTCATGCCTGGGGCTTCCGGGGTGGGCGTTGTGGCAGTCGGCGCAGGCCTGGACCGACGCGCGATCCGTTGTGAGAAACCGCATCACGGCCCTTCCCGAAATACTGTCGGTCCGGTAATAGACTTCGTTCGGGTTTTCCAGCAGATAGGCAAAGGCCTCTTGTTGGAATTGGTCCGTCGCGCCCTTGCGTTTGTTAATGGGCCAGGGACTGATGAGGCTGGCTGTATAGCCCTCTCCGACCATGGCCGTGATGTCGGATACCTCACGGACAAAGGTGGCCGGCAGGGGAAACCGTCCTGGGACATGTCGGTAATCTTCTCCCACGGACCCGCCGAGCTCGATCGCCCGGGGGATAACAACGGAGGTGTAGTATTGGCGGTCCGCCATGATCTGAGTCGAGAGGCTGCGGGCTCGCTGGACCAGCTTTTCCTCCAGAATCACCCTGTCTCGCAGGTGGATTCCCCAGGCGGCGAGCACCGTGACGACGGCGACGAAAGGGACGGTGAGGGCGACCAGCTTGGTTCTGACCCGCCAGCTCTGGAAGGGGCGAACGTTCAGAAAAGACGGCATGGACTGACGAGATGCTCGGTGGATGAGTTTTTCATCGGTCTGTGTCCGACTGCTTGCCTATTGTACCGTTCCGAACGGTTTTGTCCAGTGCTCGCTGAATTCCTGTCCCGGAACGGAGTCCTGGGCGGGGTGGCGCGGGCTGGTCTTTTCCATGTTCGCCACACGATTGCGTTCCGCAGGGAGCGTGCGTTATGCTAAACGGCAAGCGCGAAGCGAGGAAGGAAGCCCATGATCAGTTCTGAAGTCCTGACGAGCTATATTCGAAAAGCCATGCCGGACGCAGCGGTCTCCGTCACGGATCGGACGGGGACGATGGATCACCTGATGGTTCGGGTTGTCTCCACGGCGTTCACGGGCAAGAATTTGCTCGACCGGCATCGCATGATTTACCAGGCTTTGGACGAGCCGATGAAGGATGGGCGCATTCATGCGCTGGAAATCAAGGCCGAAACGACCGACGGATCGTGAAACGTGAGAAGTGAAAAGTAAAGAGTGCAACAACCTGGCCGGAGGTGAAATTATGGCTGACCCGATAGACGACGAGATCCAGCGGGAGATAAAGACCCATAAAATTCTGATCTATGGAAAGGGCACCAAGCAGGCGCCCATGTGCGGGTTTACCAGGGAGACGATGCAGTTCTTCGACAAGTACGGCTATCCCTATGAACTCATCGACATGCTGCCGAACCCGGCCAAGCGGGAAGCCCTGACCAAGATGACGAACTGGCCGACGCTCCCCAAGGTCTTCATCAACGGTCAGTTCTACGGGGACACCGACATCCTCGATCCGATGGAAAAGAAGGGCGAGATCGAGCCGCTGCTGAAACAGGCGTTCGGAAAGTAAATCGGTCAAGAAGCGTGACGAGGGCGGCTGTCATGCTCTTGTGCTCGCGGAACCCGCACTTCAGAAAGTGCTCGTTCTGCGCGCACAGTAAAGAGCACAACAACCGCCCTCGTCATTTAGATATCCGCAGCGGCTATGGGGTGATAGAGATGGCCGGAGAGTCGTCATCGGAATGCCAGGAAGACCACGGTCTTCACCTCGACATATTACGCCAACCCTTCGCCGTGAGTGTTGTTGACAATTCACCGAAACCAGTCGAGAATCGCGTGGTAGTTTGTAGTCTGCATGAGAGTTCTATGCCGGTCAGCATATTCACTAGTTATGGTTCAATTGGAACATAGGAAATGTCGCAATCTTTGCTTTCTTGGTTGTCCTCATTTGCTACTGCGCTACTCGCCGCATTTATCGGTTCTTTTTTGGCTTTGAGGAAATACAAGAAGGAAAAAATATGGCAAGAAAAATACAACGCTTATCAGGAAATACTGGCCGCAATTCAGAACATGAAGCACTGGGCTGACGAGACCTATTCGAGCTGTCTATGTCTTCCGACCATAGGAGGAATAGAGGGAAGGGAGTTTCATCGAGGCTACGCAGAAGCGAGAAGATGCATCTCGAAATATATAGACATCGGCAAGTTAGTCATAAGTGACGAAGTAGCTAACAAACTGAATGAGATGAACCGGTTGTTGTGGGAGGAGGATTTTCGATTTGGTGATGAGGGCATTGATGACAGTAATTATCACGATGAATTATCTGGGCATGCTGAAAATATTCGAAGGATAATTGATGGCAGGCTAGAGGAGATCATCGCTCTGTCAAAAAGAGATTTGTAATGAGGCAAAACGAATCGCTTCACTGGACATTGGGGACACTGCGCGCCCCGGGTTTGATCGCCAGCATTGAGCCGAACGGGCGGAGTGATGGCTTCTAAGTCCTGTGTCAATCGAGAATAAGTCGGTGTTTCGATGTTCGAACGTACACTCAGCCGCTTCCGGTCCCTCATCCGTTCTGGCGAGTATGTCCTCTCAATTCATGCGTTGGAAGAGATGGCCGAAGACGACATCTTGACGGAAGACGCAGAGAATGTGATCCTTGCGGGCAGCATCGTTGAGCGCCAGGTCGATCGCGCGACACGAGAGCGGAAATATGTCTTTCTCGGCAAAGATCTCGCGGGCGATCCCGTTGGGCTGGTAGGCAAGATTGGATCGGCAGGCAAGGCGGTGATCATAACGGTCTATCGAGAGGGAAAATCATGAATTGCCAAATCTGCGGCAAGAAGACTATCTCGATCAAGAAGGTAACCAAGAGTTTCGGTCGTGGTGACAGTCTTGTCGTGATCGAAGACGTCCCGGTTCTTTCTTGCAGTAGCTGTCATGAGTCGTACGTTACCGCTGACACGGCACGCGAGATTGACCGCATACGCAAGAACCGGGTCACCGTAGGCAAAGCGAAGCGGGTTCTTGTGGCATCGTTTAAAGAGACTGCGGCCTAACTACGGCATAGAACGGACATAGATGACCGGGCCGACCTAGGCCACATTCGAGACCACCTGCGATGGGGTTTCGGATTAGGGGAGCATTGAGTACGGAGTGCTGCGTGAGGGGAAATCCTGACGGCTTTTGCCGGCGCACGTCCCTTCTTTTTTGCCTTAACCGGCAGGTGGAAGCGCAACAATGATCTGTTTGTTTCGTCGAGGGTTAGGCGCAGACAATCTTTGCAAGAGGTTGCCATGAAATACCGCATTGCTCTGCACAAATCCGAGGAAGGCTACGCCGTGTCAGTCCCAGGGCTGCCCGGATGTTGGTCGCAAGGCGCTACGGAAGAGGAGGCGCTTGCAAATATTCAGGATGCCATTCGCGAGTACTTGGCTGTCGTCGATGACGAGATCCGCGGCCAAGATGTGCGCGAAATCGAAGTCGCGGTGTAGCCTTGCCAAAGATTCCTGGGGTCAATCACCTTCAGGCCACGCGTGCACTGGAGAAGGCAGGTTTTCGCGTCGTACGTCAGGGCAAGCACATCGTGATGAGTAACGGACAGCGGATACTGACCATCCCACGCCACAATCCTGTCAACGCGATCACGATGGGCGGTATTGTTCGTGACGCTGGTCTCACCGTTGAACAGTTCCGAGAGTTACTATGAGCGCGAGTGGCTACGATGACGTCTCCGTTGACGCTCCCTTCTTGGTGCGCCCACTAAATTCCCCAGCCCCCTGAAACGTGAATGTTTGTCCCGTTCACGTAGCGGGCTTCCTCCGACAAGAGAAAGCGTACGGCGGCCACCGTGTCTTTGACCTCGCCGATGTAGCCGGCGGGTACCTTCTTGGCCATCCCGGCCAATTCTCCCTGAGGCGCGCTGCCCGAATCGATGAAGCCGGGCGAAACCGCATTCACGGTGATGCCGTGCGGCGCCAGGAGTTTGGCCAAAGTCTTAGTCAGGATCAGGACTCCCGATTTGGCGATGTAGTGTGCCGTGACCTC
>JACQCB010000167.1 GCA_016201805.1 Nitrospirota bacterium
CGTCACGTAAGTTGAATGATTGCTTCACTGACGGGCCGGCTGGCCTTCAAGGCTCCTTCCCATATCACGCTTGATGTGCAGGGCGTCGGGTATGAGGTCTTTATTCCGCTCAGCACGTTTTATGCGCTGCCCGACCTAAACGAATCCGCGTCGCTCAGCATTCACACCCACCTCCGCGACGACGCCATTCAATTGTTCGGGTTCCTGACCTCCCACGAAAAAGACGCGTTTATCCTGCTGACCGGCATCTCCGGCATCGGGCCCAAGCTGGCTCTCAGTGTGCTGTCGTCCTTGAACATGCCCGACTTCGTCTCGGCCGTACAGACCGGCGATATCGACAAGCTGGCCACGGTACCGGGGATCGGAAAGAAGTCAGCCGGCCGGATTGCGCTCGAGTTGAAGGATAAAGTGGAGCGGCTCCATCCCGCCGCGACGATCCCGCACAGTCTGTCCGAACCCTTGGACCGATTGCAGGAGGACGCCCTGTCCGCGCTCGTCAACCTGGGCTACCGGCCGGCGGAGGTGAAAGAGGCGCTGAAGCGCCTAGCCCGCGCTCATCCAAACACGCCGCCGCTGAAAGACCTCATCAAAGACGTGCTGAAAGATTTAGCGCAGGGGTAAGACTTGCGTCACCGCACCGACCAGCGTACAGCCCAGGGCCGTGGCCACCTCCGGCAGTTGCGATCCTGGAGCCGTGCCTGTGCGTTCCTCGTCGCCTGCACGTCCACCCTCCCCCCGGTCGTTTTTTCAGCCGATGCCCCTGAGCCCAAAAGCACGAGGATGGTCTGTGGAACCTGCCCCTCCGGCTACGCCTTGACCGGCGTCACGACTGCGCCTGGCATCTGCAAGGACGGGGACCCCACGCTGGTGCAATGCATCCCCGTGGGCAGCATCAACCTCCTGTCGGTCTGCGGCGCCTGTCCCGATGGATACCGGCAGGTGGGGAGTTCGTCGGTCCCGGCCCGTTGCGGCACGGCCGACGGCGGACATATGAGCCAATGCCAGCTTGAGACATTCGAATCGCACTTGCCCGATCCGAGCAAGGGAGGGGTGCTCTGCCCGCCGAACTGTGCCGGGTCGATGCCGACGCCTGGGCAGGGAACGCTCCAGTCCCCGCCCAAGCACTTGCCCGCACCGCCCGCACCGAAGGACGAGAAATGAGCCAGTCGGTCCATCAAAGAACACCACAGAGCCGGACGGAGCCGGGCCCATGACTGACCGCATCGTCACCAACCAGATGACCGACGACGAACGCGGCTTGGAAGTCACGTTGCGGCCGCAGACCTTGGACGAATATGTCGGCCAGGGTCGGATGAAAGAATCCCTCCGAATCTGTATTGAAGCCGCCAAACGCCGCGGCGAGGCCTTGGACCACGCCATCTTTTACGGCCCTCCCGGATTAGGCAAGACCACCATCGCGCATATCATCGCGCGCGAGATGGGCGTGGCCATCCGTTCGACGTCGGGGCTGGTTCTGGCCCATGCGGGCGATCTGGCCGCCATCCTGACCAATCTCCAAGAGCGGGACGTGCTGTTCATCGACGAGATTCACCGGCTCCCGGCCTCCGTCGAGGAAGCGCTGTACCCTGCGATGGAGGACTTCCAGCTCGATCTGGTGATCGGCCAGGGCCCCTCAACGCGGACGATCAAGCTGGACTTGCCCCACTTCACGTTAATCGGCGCCACGACCAGGGCTGGCGCGCTGACCTCTCCCCTTCGCGAGCGGTTCGGGCTGGTGAATCGCCTGGACTTTTACTCTCCCGCCGACTTGCAGATCATCGTCACGCGCTCGGCCGGCCTCCTCGGCATCCCGATCGATCAGGAAGGCGCCGCCGAGATCGCCGGTCGCGCCAGAGGAACCCCACGCATCGTCAACCGCCTGATCAAGCGGGTCAGGGACTTCGCCCAGATCAAAGCGGAAGGACATATCACGCGCCAAGTCGCCCGCGATGCCCTCACCTGGTTAGGAGTAGATGCGGCTGGATTCGACGAGATGGACCGGAAGATCCTCCTCACCATTATCGAGAAGTTCGGCGGGGGACCGGTCGGCATCGAATCGCTGGCCGCCGCCGTCAACGAAGAGAAAGGGACGCTGGAGGACGTCTATGAGCCCTTTCTCATCCAATCCGGCTATCTAGAACGGACCGCCAGGGGCCGCCAAGCCACCAGAATTTCATTCGAACACTTTGGAAAACCAAAAGATTTGCTGCTTTAGC
>JACQCB010000157.1 GCA_016201805.1 Nitrospirota bacterium
CATGCAGACGGCGCACCTGCTGGCGGACTTGCTGGATGCGGGACGAACCGTGATCGACCGGAGCGAGGACCTGATCAACGACCCGCGCAAAGGCGACAAGGGCTTCACTGCCGCCGTCTTTGAGCAAAAAGTGATCGGCGAGTATCGGGAACGAACCGGCCTGGATCTGGCGCAGCTTCGAGGGGACCGCGTCCCGCCGCTGGCACGAGAGCTATTGCCGGTGCTTCTCCAGGTCAGTAAGGAAGTCGTGGACGAGGCCCAACTCGTGATCAATCAACGCGGGGTGGACTATAAAAATTTTATTCCCGCCACCTTTGCCAGCCAGGCTGCCGCTCGGTTTTCAGCTCGATCGCATGTCCGGCTTAAGCAGACCGCGCTCCGCCCTCGGAATCAGAAGAATGCGCCGGATACGTTCGAGGCAGAGATCATGAGCCAATGGATGGCGCAGGCCGGGCAAGGAGGGGGAGTTCCTCGGACGCTCATTCATGGAGCGGGTGATGCGCAAACGTTGCGGGTGCTCACGCCCTTATATTACGGCCGGCGCTGTCTGGCCTGCCACGGAAGCCCGGTCGGTGAGATGGACATTTCAGGCTATCCCAAAGAGGGAGCCCGCGAAGGCGACTTGGCCGGGGCGATCAGCGTCGTCATTCCGATTGAACGCCACTAGGCGTCAGGGGTTTGGCGCCACAAACACCAAGACCTTCAACCGGCCGTCGGTGTGGTTGCGCACGCCGTGTTCCTCCCCTGCCGGCGCCAGCGTTCCTTGCCAGGGCCCGAGGACTTTTTCCTCGGCCCCGACCTTGAAAGTCCCTTGCCCTTCCAGGACGAGGTAGACCTTGTCCTGTTCGCCGTGAATATGTCCCTTCTGTTCCTGTCCCGGCTCAAAACAATACACATCGCAAAAAAACCGAGGGGTTTGAAATATATTGTTCTTCTTCATCTTCTCATTACTAAACTGCTGATAATCAGCCAAATTAATTACGTTCATGCGTTTGGCTCCTTTAGACAAGACGCTGTTGGGTCCGTCGTTGCTCCGTGACTCGGATAATGGAATCCAGCGGGACCAGGTGGCGGGAGAGTCCCAGGTCTTTGGACGGGACCCCCATAGCCAGACCGAGCAACTGGGGCAAGTGGAGAATGGGCAAGTTCAAATTCGCATGGACGGCCTTCCCTGCCCGTTCCTGGTAAATGTCGAGGCTCATGTGGCAGAGAGGGCAAGGCGTGACCATGAAGTCGGCGCCTTCGTCCTTGGCGTCCTTCATGTTTGTGCCCGCCATGGCGATGGCGATGGCTTCCTGCTCTAAAATGATCGGGAAGCCGCAACACTTGGTTCGGCCCGCATAGGCAACCGGCTCGCCCTTGACGGTCCGAATCACCTTCTCCAGGGAGGTCGGATTCTCCGGGTCGTCGAACCCAAGGTCCCATGAAGGTCGGAGGATGTAGCAGCCATAGAACGGGGCGATACGGAACTTGTCCATCGGCACCAGGACCTGTTCGGCCAGCCGCTGCAATCCGACTTCCTTGACCACGATCCAGAGCAGGTGTTTCACCTGGACTGTCCCGCGATAGGCCATTCCATCCAGTTCCAAGACGCGGTTGACGCGTTCCAGCACGGCAGGTTCCTGCTTGAGCCTCTTGTTGGCCGCTCCCATGACCCCCTGACAGGTCCCGCAGATCGTCATCACGTCCAGGCCCAGTTGCTCCGCTTGGGCGAAGGTTCTGGCGTTGAGGGCCAATGCCACATCGGGATCGGCTGCTCCTACGACGCCGGCTCCGCAGCACGACGCCGCGGCCAATTCGACGACCTCGATGCCGAGCCGGCCGATGACGGCCATGGTGGACTGGTGCAGTTCCGGCGTGGCGCCCTTGGCGGCGCAACCTGGGTAGAGTGCATACCTCAGCGGCATACGATCCTCAGTCCGCTATCCCTTGATGTTCCCGATCGGTCGCAGTTCGGCCACTTTTTTGGTAATCCCCGCCAAGTCCACCGTCTCCACGACTTCGGAGATATTCTTGTACGCGAAGCCAGCCTCCTCGGCAAGGCCGGACATCGAGACCGCTTTCACGATGATCCCGCGTGCGGCCATCCGCTGTTGAAGCTGCTCGCCGCGCACCGACCGTTTTGCCTGGGCGCGCGACATGGTTCGTCCGGACCCGTGCATGGTGGAGCCGAAGGTCTCGTGCATCGCGCGATCGGTCCCGACCAGCAGATAGGATCCGGTTTCCATGGACCCGCCGCAGATCACGGGCTGGCCGGTCTCCCGGTAGATGTCCGGCAATTCGGGGCTGCCTGGGCCGAAGGCCCGCGTAGCGCCCTTCCGGTGGACCACGAGGTCGCCTTCTTCGTAGCGTTCAACTTTGGCGATGTTGTGCGCGACATCATAGATGATGTGCATGCCGAGTTCCTCGGCGGACCGGCCGAAGACCGTGGCAAAGGCTTCCCGGATGCGGTGCGTGATGATCTGCCGGTTGGCGAAGGCGCTGTTGGCGGCGCAGTTCATCGCCGTAAAATAGTCCTGGCCTTCCGGCGATCGGAACGGCGCACAGGCCAGTTGCTGGTCCTTGACCGAAATCCCGTACCGCTTCATGGCCTTCTCGAAGACTTTCAGGTAGTCGCTGGCCACTTGATGTCCGAACCCGCGCGATCCGCAATGCACCATGACGACGATCTGGTCGTGGCCCGTGATGCCCAGCTTGGCGGCTGTCGCCAGGTCGAAGATTCGGTCGTCGGCAGCCACTTGCACTTCCAGGTAGTGATTGCCGGACCCCAGGGTGCCGAGTTGACCGATGCCGCGCTCCACGGCATGTGCGCTGACTTTCGAGGGATCGGCGCCCGCAATGCAGCCCCGCTCCTCAATGCGCTGCAAGTCCTCGCTCCATCCATAGCCTTGCTCGATGCACCAGCGGGCCCCCTTTCGAAGGACCTCGTCAAACTCCTGGCGGTTCAGACGCACGAAGCCTTTCGATCCGACCCCGGCCGGGACCTTCCGGAACAGCTCGGTCATCAATGCGTCCAGCTTCGGTTGCACGTCGGCCAGCGTCAGGTCCGTGCGGAGGAGCCGCATGCCGCAGTTGATGTCGTAGCCGACGCCGCCGGGAGAGATGATGCCTTCGCGGGGATCGAAGGCCGCGACCCCGCCGATCGGAAACCCGTAGCCCCAGTGTCCGTCCGGCATGCAGAGGGCGTGGCGCCGGATGCCCGGCAAACAGGCCACGTTCGTCACTTGTTCGAAGACCCCGCTGTCCATGGCGGTCAGAATCTGCTTGGTCGCATAGATCCTGGCCGGTACCAACATGCCCGGCTTTTCGGAGACGGGAATCTCCCAGATTTCATCGGAAATGCGATTGACGGCCATCGTCGTGTTGAGTTGCATGGGAGGTTCCTCAGATGTCGAGCACCACGCGGGCCAACCACGTTTCTTTCCCGGAGCGTTCCCCTCGGCTGACTTCGTAGAGGTGTTTGGTGACGGCTTTGACGTCGGCGCGCAGGCTGTGCCGACCGGCATCGATCGGTGCGCCGGCGAGAGCCCCTCGGAGCCGCCAGATTCCCGAAGCGGTATCTTGCGAGACGACCGCCTCGGCCGTCCTGAACACCACCCCCTCGGCGTCCTTCAGGTACACGATGTCGGAGAGCCAGTCAAAAAGCAAGGAGGCGAGGTCGTCGTCCTGCCGTTCGATGATCCGATGCCAGGTCGAGGCGACGGTTCTGGGATCGACCAGGGTCTCGATGACCGCCTGCGCCGCAGACTCAAACAGCTCGGAAGGAGAATCACCGGTGGCCTCGAAGGCGGCGTCGGCCAAGACAATATCTTCAAGGAATGTAAAGGGGGCCATGGTGCGCTCAGTATGGTTTGGGACGTTGTCGGAGCTGAGTGAAAATCGTCCGGACCTGGGCGATGCCCGCGATGGGGGGCGCGAGTGGGTTGGGCACCTTCCCCTTGAGCGACATCCGGATGCCGAGCGGCAGTATGTGCAGGAGGCGGCCGAGGCTGAGCCCGATCACTTTCAACGGCATGAGGGCTTCATTGAGCCGGCCCTCCTTTTGGACCAGCTCGACAAAACCGGTGATGTGACGCGCTCCGCCGGTCGAGGTCAGGCCTGCCTCAATGGCCGCGCGCCTGAGACGGATAA
Organism: Nitrospirota bacterium; assembly: GCA_016201805.1. GTDB lineage: Bacteria > Nitrospirota > Nitrospiria > Nitrospirales > Nitrospiraceae > SCVQ01. The sequence continues at coordinate 4,132 of JACQCB010000157.1, forward strand.
TGGCCTCCATCGGCTTCACGTCCTTGGGGCAGACCTCGACGCAGAAATTGCAACGGGTGCAGTCCCAGATACCGTGGGGCTGCTCCAACTGGACCAGACGCGCGCGTTTGGCCGCTGGTGGTTCGCGGGAATCGGCGATGAACCGGTCCGCTTTTGCCAAGGCTGCCGGACCCGCAAAGTCCCTGGAGACTTCGTGAGACGTACAGGCGGCCACGCAGGCGCCGCACATGATGCAGGCATCGACGTTGTGAAACTGCTCATTGTCCTGGGGGGGCGTCAATTGGTGGGACGGCTGCACGGTCCTGTCGTGAGAGGGCCTCGATAGCCACGGGGTCACATCCTTGATCTTGCTCCAAAAAGAAGACATGTCCACGGCCAGGTCTTTGATGACCGGCAGGTTGCCGAGAGGGGCGACTCTGATCTGCCCGTGCCGTTCGAGCTCTTTGCGGATCGACGTCCGGCAGGCCAGCTTCTGCGTGCCGTTGATCGTCATGGCGCAGGAGCCGCAGATTGCGGAGCGGCAGGAGTATCGCAAGGACAGCGTCCCGTCCTGCTCGTTCTTGATGCGGATCAGGGCATCCAAAACGGTCATGCCGCGACTGACGTCGAGGCGATAGTCTTCGTCGCGCGGGCGGGTATCCCTTTCGGGGTGAAAGCGCGTGAGGGTGAAGGTGAGGCGCATCTTTCTACACGTGACGCGTGACAGGTGACGGGTGATGAGCGGAGGGGGCCATAG
>JACQCB010000153.1 GCA_016201805.1 Nitrospirota bacterium
CGGTCCATCTTGGCCAGGTAGTGATCGATGTCCCTGAACGGATACTGCAACACATGTTCTTTTAAATAGCCCGCCTTCCCATCCAGTTCAAAAGTCTCGTGTACCAGTTGATCGCAATAGCGCATGCGCCGCTTATCAAACAACTGGGGCTGGCGATAGTCCGGGTACCAGCCGCAGTGGCGAATCCACCGGCCCAGAAAGTAGTTTTTTCTCGGCACGAAATAGGCATCCGCAGTCGGCCCCTGGTCGAGAACCTTCCGAATCTCGTCCCGTATCTCCGGCGTCGCACGTTCATCCGTGTCCAAGCTGAACACCCAATCATGCGACGTATGCGCCACCGCCTCATTCCTGAGCCGTCCGAATCCCTTGAACTCATGCTGGTACACCTTGTCGGTAAATTCACGGCTGATCTTCTCGGTCGCGTCGGTGCTGTACGAGTCCACGACGATCAGTTCATCGGCCCAGCTCACCGATTCAAGGCAGGCACGAATCTCGGCCTCATTGTTATAGGCAATCACATAGACGGAGAGCTTAGACATGGCACACCGTTACATCCTCCGCACCACCCGCCACCTGCCGGACACGCCGCGCCACTTCTCCGACCGTGATGCGATCCAGGCAATCCCAGTAGGGACAGGCCTCGCCGATGCACTTCTGGCAAGTCGGCACGTCCGGCCTGAGCACGAGCCCCTTCCCAAGCGGCCGCCAACGAGCGGGCGACTGGTTCCGCCGCGGATCGAAGAGACTGACCGTGGGCACCTTCAACCCCGCCGCAATGTGCGCCGGCCCCGTAGAACCGGAAACGACCGCGTGGCTCGCCCCGATCACGGCCATGAGCTGCCGTAGCGACAACTGTCCCATGACGTCCAGAACACCCGACCGCACTGCCGACTCCTTGACCGCCCCATGGCGAACGTATTGCCCCTCGGCCTGACTGCCGGTCAGCACGACTCCGACTCCGTCTTTCGCCAATCGATGGGCAAGGTCCCGGTAGTGCTCCACTCGCCATCGACGGGTTGACAAGCCACCCGGATGCACCACCACTCGCGTGGCCGGAAGCCCACCGAGTAAGTCCTGCGCCCACCGACGTTCATCCTCCGTCAGGACCAATACAGGGCGCTTCGGAAGACCGGGGTCCAGGCCAAGCCCGCGCAGAAGACCGAGGTTGTATTCGCTCTCGTGTTTCGAAAAATCGCTCCGGTGTTCATAGACTCGTCGGTTGGCCAGCAGACTATACCACCGATAGCCGGTCGCCACCCGCTGCGGCACCCGCGCCACACAAGCTGCCAACATGAGGCGGCGAAAGGGCTTCAGGAACAGGGCCGCTTCGAACCCGCGCCGAAACAGTGTCACGAGTTCGCCGAACCCTTCACCTCCCGTGACGGTCAACACCTCGTCCAGGTCGGGATGGTGGGCCAGAACAGGCGCTGCATGGCCGCTGGAGAGAAAGCTGAGCTTCGCCTTGGGCATCAGGCGACGGAGCGCTGCGGCCACGGGCAGGCACAGAATTTCATCGCCGATGCCGTCGGGCCTGACCAGCAAGAGATTCATACGAGGCTCACTGCGCCGGCCGACGCGCCGACTGCGCTCGGACCGCCTCCAGCACGTGGTCCACAGAAATGCTTGTGAGGCACTCCAATGGGATCCTGTTGCGACATTGCCGGCTGAAACAGGGACTGCAAGACACCCCGCTCGTGAGCACGCGATGCGTCTTGCCGTAAGGCCCGGTTCGGATCGGACTGGTCGGGCCGAACAACGCCACAACTGGCGTGCCCACCGCCGCAGCCACGTGCATAGGGCCCGAATCGTTCGTCAGCAACAACGAGGCCGATTGCAGCAAGGCCGGCAGAATCCCCGGCGTCGTCTCCCCGGTCACATCCACAGGGTCGGTCTTCATCAATCCCTTCACCGCTTTCACTTTAGGCTTCTCGTCAGGCCCGCCGATCAATACGATAGGCCCCAAGCCTTCCTCGTTCAGTCGATCCAAGGCAGCGGCAAACATCGCCGGCGGCCAGCGCTTTGTCGGCCAGCGGGCTGAGACATTGACCGCAATCCACGTCCGTTCGGCTGACACCTTATGTTTTTCGAGGAGCGCGGACACCTCTCCCCGATCGGTCGGCAACAGGCGTAAGCGAAAGGCCGGCGCTCCATGAACAGGCGCGCCCAGAGCAGCCGCCACAAGCAGGTACCGGTCC
>JACQCB010000154.1 GCA_016201805.1 Nitrospirota bacterium
GCGACGGATCGAGCGGTTCCGCTGGCCGGCTGCCGCAGCGCCAGCTTGTTCAGCAAATCCCGGAACCGTTCCCGGTCTTCGGCCAGGTCGATGGCGTCGGGACTCGTGCCGAGAATCTTTACCCCGGCCCGCTCCAGGGGCAGGGCCAGTTTCAGCGGCGTCTGGCCTCCGAACTGCACCACCACCCCGATCGGCTGCTCGCGTTCGACGATGTTCAGGACGTCTTCCTCGGTCAACGGCTCGAAGTACAGCCGGTCCGACGTGTCGTAATCCGTGCTGACGGTCTCCGGATTGCAGTTGACCATGATCGTCTCGACCCCTTCTTCCCTGAGGGCGAAGGCGGCGTGGACGCAGCAGTAGTCGAATTCGATCCCCTGCCCGATTCGGTTGGGCCCCCCGCCGAGGATGACGACTTTTTTGCGGTCGGTCGGACGCGCTTCGCAGTCTCGTTCGTAGGTCGAGTAGAGGTACGGTGTATGGGCCTCGAATTCGGCGGCGCAGGTGTCCACTCGCTTATAGGTGACGCCTCGCGAGACGTCCGACGCCGACCGGTCGGTCCGTGCCCGCCGGAGCTCGCGTTTGTCGAGGCCGGTCAACTGAATGAGACGTTCGTCGGAGAAGCCCAGTTGCTTGGCTTCGTGCAGCAGATGAAGGTCGAGTGACGAGTGACGAGTGACGAGTGACGAAGCGGCGGCGACCAGGCGGGCTTCAAATTCCACGATCTCCTGGATTTGATCCAGGAACCACGGGTCGATCTTGGTGAGGGTATAGAGGTCTTCGAGCGAGACGCCCAGCCGCATGGCATCGGCCAGGTGCCAGAGCCGGTCCGGATGGGGCGCGCGAAGCGCGAGGCGCACGCGGTCGATGGCGTCCTCCCGATTCACCTCGGCCGGCAGGCCGCGGTCGAGTCCCTGGAAGGAAATCAGGCCGCACCGGTCCACTTCCAATGACCGCACCGCTTTTTGCAGCGCTTCCTTGAAGGTTCGGCCGATGGCCATGGCTTCGCCGACCGACTTCATCTGGGTGGTCAGCGTGGGATCGGCCCCGGGAAATTTCTCGAAGGTAAACCGCGGAATCTTGACCACGACGTAGTCGATGGTGGGCTCGAACGAGGCCTTGGTCACGCGGGTGATGTCATTGGTGATTTCGTCGAGCGTGTAGCCGACCGCCAGCTTGGCCGCGATCTTGGCGATCGGGAACCCGGTGGCTTTGGATGCCAGCGCAGAGCTGCGGGACACCCGTGGGTTCATCTCGATGACGACCATTTCCCCCGTCTCCGGATGAATCCCGAACTGGATGTTCGAGCCGCCCGTGTCCACGCCGATTTCACGGATGATCCGGACCGCGGCATCCCGCATGACCTGATATTCCTTGTCGCTCAGGGTCATGGCCGGGGCGACCGTGATACTGTCTCCGGTGTGGATGCCCATCGGGTCCAGGTTCTCGATTGGACAGACGATGACGACGTTGTCCTTCAGGTCCCGCATGACCTCCAGCTCGAACTCTTTCCAGCCGAGGACGGATCGTTCGACCAGGATTTCCCCGACGGGACTCATGGCCAACCCCCAGTCCACGTAGCGCTCGAACTCTTCGCGGTTATAGGCGATGTTGCCGCCGGTGCCGCCCATGGTGAAGGAGGGACGGACGATGGCGGGAAAGCCGGTTCGTTCGACGACCCGCGTCGCTTCTTCACGGGATTTCGCGGCTCCGCTGTCCGGCGTCTTCAGGCCGATCTTCTGCATGGCCTGTTTGAACAATTCGCGGTCCTCGGCCTTGTGGATCGCATCGGCCGAAGCCCCGATCAATTGGACGTTGTATTTGGCGAGCGTCCCGCGTTTGACCAGTCCGACCGCTACGTTCAAGGCGGTCTGGCCGCCCATCGTCGGCAGCAGCGCGTCGGGGCGCTCCCGTTCGATCACCTGTTCGACCACATCCAGGGTGATGGGCTCCACGTAAGTCCGGTCTGCCAGTTCCGGATCGGTCATGATGGTGGCCGGGTTGCTGTTGATCAAGATCACCCGGTAGCCCTCTTCCTTGAGCGCCTTGCAGGCCTGGGTGCCGGAATAATCGAACTCACAGGCCTGTCCGATGACGATCGGGCCTGAGCCGATGAGGAGGATACTTTTGATGTCGTCACGCTTGGGCATTCACATTCCTTGGCCAGAGGCGATAGACGATGGGCGATAGGGAAGAAACTTCCTGCCCATTGCCTATCGCCCCATAGCCTCTTGCCTCTTCCCTCATCCCGGTTGCGGCATCGGTCCGATCTCCGGCCGGTGCAACGGACGCGGCGGGGCCGGCGCCGGCGCTGGGGTGCCCGGGACGTCGGTCGGACGGTAAAATTGCATGGCCTCCGGAATCCAGGCCTCGATCTGCTTGATACGGGTGATGTCCGAGGGGTGGGTGGAGAGGAATTCCGGGATCGCCGTCTGCGAGCGGAAGCAGAGCCTGCCGATCATGTTCCGAGGGCAGCCGCTCATGCGTTCCCAGAACGGCGCCGATTCACGCGGATCGTAGCCGGCCTGAGCCATCAGGCGCAGTCCGACATAATCGGCTTCCGATTCCTGTTTCCGGTTGAAGGGCAAGGACACCCCGACGCCATAGGCGCTCTGCAGCCCCTGCATCACCCCCGGATTGACGACGCCGGCCGCCGCTCCGGCCATGCTGCCGATCTGTGCGATTTGCTCCAGAATTCCGCGACTCATCCGCTCGGCTCCGTGACGCTGCAAGGCATGGGCGACCTCATGTCCCATGACGGTCGCCAGCCCGGCTTCGGTCTGGGTGTACTTGAGCAGGCCGGTATAGACCGCCACCTTGCCGCCGGGCAGTGCGAAGGCGTTGATGGTCTGGTCGTCCTGGATGACGGCAAACTCCCAGTGATACTCCGGCTTCCTGGCCGCATCGGCGATGCGACGGCCGACTCTGTGCACCAACTCGTTGATTTCTGGATCGGCGTTGAGCGGGGCACCGCGCAGGACTTGGCGAAAGGCGCCCACGCCCATCGCCATCTCTTTTTCTTCGGAGATGAAGATCAATTGGTCGCGGGCGGTTCCCGGCGCCCTCACGCAAGCACTGAGTGAGCCGAGCAGTCCGGCTGTGGCCAGGGCGCCAACAATACCGAGGGCTCCGCGGGCGCCCAAATACAAGGCGGTCCGCCGCCCGACCGACGTGGAAAAGAATTGAGTCATTGAGAGATTGGATGATTGTTTCATTGAATCAATAAGTCAATGGATCAATGGCGACATTCTTCCGTCAGGGCATCCAGAGATACATGAATTGCGGCGACCCGCCGCGTACCAGTGTCATTAAGTCCAAACTGGCCAACTCTCCCAAGCCCCCTCCCCCGCCCATGAAGCGGGCATAGATGTTGGGGCGATATTCACCGGGACGTCTGTAGATGACCACGCGGGCCTCCGACAGGCCGGCCTGCTGTTTGGCCGCCTCGATGGAGTCCTCCAGATAGCCGACGGCATCCACCAGGCCGGCTGCTTTGGCCTGCTCGCCGGAGTAGATGCGGCCATCCGCGAGCTTGCGGATTTGTTCCGGGCTCAGGTTCGGCCTGCCTTCGTGCACGACCGTCAGGAAGCGCTCGTAGAACGAGTTGATCACGCTTTGAAAGATCGCCCGCTCCTCCTCGGTCATGGGACGAAACGGCGACCCCATGTCCTTCCTCGGTCCCGAGGTCACGGCCGTCGCCTCCACGCCCACTTTATCCAGCAGGCCGCGGGCGTTCACGGTCAGCATGATCACGCCGAGGCTGCCGGTCACCGACGAGGGATGGACGAAGATTTTATCCGCCGCCGCCGCCACGTAATAGCCGCCGGACGCGCCGACATCCATGATCGAGGCCACGACGGGGACCTTGCGCCTCTCCTTGAAGGCGCGCACTTCATGGTAGAGGATGTCCGACGCGGTCACGGTCCCGCCGGGACTGTTGATGCGCAA
>JACQCB010000155.1 GCA_016201805.1 Nitrospirota bacterium
GCCGAGGTACGCATCGGCAAAGCCAAAATGCACGTCCCCGGACGATGCCGCGAGATCAAGAAGCGGAACCACTTCGAGACCTACCCGACCACCCACCTGTTTTCAAAAGGACAGTTACTGATGACGCGGGAGGGGAAACTGGACACGGACGAACTGGCGGCCCTCATCAACGACCATCTGCTCAAGCGCTGACCGTCGCTCTATCCGCTTAGCCTGCATATTCGTAAGAAGTCTCTCGCGTCTCGCCGAGCCCGACCCGTTCCAGCCGGCCGGCGGGAATGGCTTTGACCAACGAATCCCAGATCAACCGCGCCAGGGTCTCGCCCGTCGGCACCGAACGCGCCAAGTCAGGGTCCTGATTCAAATTCCGGTGATCGAACCGTTGGACCACCCGTTCGCGCACCACCCGGTCCAGCGCTTGAATATCCGTCACCATGCCGGTATCCGGATCGATCGCGCCGCCCACCGTCACGGCAAGCACATAGTTATGCCCATGACCTTCCGGATGGCCGCATTTCCCGAACAGACGCCGGCGATCCGTCTCCGAGAGTCGTTCGGAAGACAGCCGATGGGCCGCTGAAAAATGATACCGGCGGGTCAGGCTGGCCCGTTGCCCCTCCGCCGTGATGTCCGCCGAGAGATCTTCATCCTCGAAGAGCCTGACCTTTTCCAGCCGGCCGATCGAGGGCTGTTTTTCAAGGATTCCCCACAACACGCGGGCGATGTTCTCGGTCGTCGGGATCGTTTGCCTGAAATACGGCGTATCCAGGTTGAGGTGCTTGTGATCGAATTCTTCCAACACCTCCTTCAGTATCCGCTTGAGGTCATAGAGATTCACCACCATGCCGGTCTGGGGGTCGACTTCGCCCGCAACGGTGACCTCGATCATATAGTTATGCCCGTGGCCAGGATCGTTGTTGCAGGCGCCGAACACGGCCCGGTTGCGCGCCGCATCCCAGGCCGGATTGTGATACCGATGCGCGGCCGCGAATTCGATCCGTTTGGTCAGAAGAACTTGGGGCATCCTGCGCCTTGTCGAAAAAGAAGAGGCCGGGGTCGTGCTCCACCGTTTGGGTGGACGACCCCGGCCCTGGATTTATCCGGAGGAATCGTGCAAGCGGTCAGCGCAACGCGTCACGCGCTGAAGGAGCTGCCGCAGCCGCACGTCGTCTTGGCCTGGGGATTCTTGACGGAAAAGCCGGACCCTTGCAGGCTGTCCACGTAATCGACCTCCGCCCCCTGGAGCAGCGGCGCGCTCTGCGAATCCATGATGACCTTCACGTCCCCCTTCTCGATGATCGTGTCGTCGTCGGCCGTCTTGGACTCGAACGCCATCCCATACTGATAGCCATGACACCCGCCGCCCCGGACGTATACCCGAAGGCCAACCACGTCCTTTTCTTCCTTCATGAGCTCCCGAATCTTCTCTTCAGCCACCGGCGTGATCGTAATCATCTCAACCTCCCTCTCTCGTGGAACGACAGCCCTATGCTACACCGCAACTGAGGGAGCCGTCAACGCCCCAGCGCTTCGGCCACGCGCCCAACCAGTCCCGCTCCCGGCTTCAGGGTCTTTCCGCCCTTGCTCCAGTTGGCCGGGCAAGCTTCCTCAGGGTAGGCGGCGCAGTGGACGCTGGCCGTGACCTTCCGCAGAAGTTCCGCCGCGCTTCGCCCGACGTTGTAGAAATTCACTTCGGAACTGACGAGCTTGCCTTCGGGACTGATGACGAAGGTGCCGCGGAGGGCCAATCCCGTGGCCTCATCGTAGACCCCGAACAACCTCGACACCTTCCCCGTCGGGTCCGCCCCCATGAGAAACGAGAGTCCCTTCAGGAGCTTCTCTTCCCGATGCCAGGCCAGGTGGACAAACTTCGTATCGGTGGAGATCGAGATGACCTCTGCCCCCGCAGCGGCCAGGTCCTTGTGTTTCTCCGCCACATCGGCCAATTCCGTGGGACAAACGAACGTATAGTCGGCCGGATAGAAGACCAGCACGGTCCATTTCTTCGCCTGCTTCAAAGACTCCAAGGACACCTTGCCGAAATCCCCCTTGCGAGGGTCGAACGTTTCCACTTCAAAATTTGGCACTATCTCGCCGACATGCACATGCTCACCCATTGCTTCTCCTTTCCCTCTTCCCGGCCAGGCTTTCATTGGCCCGGCGATTGTTTCTGTTACAGAACCCCCAAGGACCCCTCGTCCGACCTACGCTCATCTGTCCCGACGCCCCGCCCTGCTCGTCCACGGCGACAACAGGCGGCACAATACCCGTGGAACTCCACTCGATGCCCGGTGATCGAGAACCCGGCCTTTGCCCGATCCGACACGGCCAGACGATCCAACGCCTCGTCCGTCAGATCCTGAATGCTTCGGCACCCCAGGCAAATCAGGTGGTGGTGCAGATCGATGTTGGCATCAAAGCGCGACCGGTCGTGCCAATAATTCACCTCGTACACGAGCCCGGCCTCCCGCAACACGCCTAACGTGTAATAGACGGTGTTCGGCGAGATCATCGGATGCTGTCGCCTGACTTGTCGATGCAAATCCTCGGCGGTCGGATGGCTCGTTGTGCCGGCCAGAGCCTGGTAAATGGCGGCCCGTTGCGGGGTCATTTTCAACCCGCGCGCGCGAAACCGCTGCCGCATCTCGTCCGGGGCAAGTTTCATCTTGTTCCTTTTTAGGAATGATTCCTATATAGCACGTGCGGAGGAGCAAGGTCAACCGACGGTTGAGCGAGGAGCGGCGTTGGTCACGCCAGCCATGCGGCAGACGCGGGATAGAAGCCGGCCGGGGCAGGAACGTTACGCGCCGTACAGGGGCAGCTCACCTGCCATATCGGCCAGTGTCTTGTAGGCCTGATCCTTGGTCGAGAGCACCGGATGGGTGACCGGCCAAGCGATGCCGATCGTGGAGTCATTCCAAATGATGCCCCGCTCATCCTGAGGCGAGTAGAAATCGGTGCAATTATAGAACAACCCGGCCGTGTCGCTGAGCACGCAGAACCCATGAGCAAACCCGGCGGGGATGTATAACTGCCGCTTATTTTCAACCGAAAGCTCGGTGCCGAACCACTTGCCGAAAGTCGGCGATCCGACCCGGATGTCCACGGCGACATCGAACACCTTCCCCTCGACCACGGTTATCAGTTTGGCTTGAGCATTCTTGAGTTGGTAGTGCAAGCCTCGAAGAGTCCCTCGGATAGATTTCGAAAAGTTGTGCTGTACGAACGGTCCACGAATACCCGCATCGGCATACTTCCTTGCATGGCAAATCTCAAGAAAATACCCCCGCTGATCCGGAAACACATCCAGCTCGACAAGCACCACACCCTTCAATTCGGTCTCGACAAAACGCACGATGGAATTCTCCCTTGCTTTTTCCTTTTCGAAGTTGTTTATTTTATCTGATTCTTTCACTGAAGAACAGACGTACGTTTTCGACAAGCCTCGGCAAACGACGAAGGAGCCCCATGATGCCTCGGACTGGGTTGCACGGGATCGCGCCGCTTGTATTGTTGCTCGTCACGGGGCTTTGGCCGGCCTGCGCGCCGACACGGCCTCCGACGCTCATCGACCTCACCCACGACTTCAGCCGCGAGACCGTGTACTGGCCCAACAACAAGCATTTTCAGTGGGAGAAAACGGACTGGGGGACGACCCCGGCTGGATACTGGTACGCCTCCGCGAATTTTTCGGCCTCCGAGCACGGAGGCACTCACATTGACGCCCCGATCCATTTTGGCCGCGACCGCAGGACCGTCGATCAGATTCCTCTTGAACGCCTGACCGGACCGGCAATCGTCATCGACGTCCGATCACAATGCGCCGCAAACCCCGACTATGAGTTGACGGCGGCAGACCTCCTCGCATGGGAGTCCATCTATGGCCGGATTCAAGCGGACGCCCTCGTACTGATGTACTCCGGATGGGGCCAACGATGGCCCGACCCTCCACGTTACCTGGGCAGCGAGACGCCGGACGATCCTCGCACACTGCACTTCCCCGGATTCTCCCGCGAAGCGGCTGAGTTTCTGGTAACCCAACGATCGGTCCGCGGGGTGGGCATCGATACGGCCAGCATCGATCCGGGACGGTCACGTGATTTTCCAGCCCATCGGGTGCTGAACGGCGCCGACGTCTATGCGCTGGAGAATGTGGCTGCCCTGGAACAACTCCCGCCCAAAGGGGCGACGGTCTGGTCCTTGCCGATCAAAATAAAGGGGGGGACGGGAGGACCGGTCCGCATCGTCGCAGTCCTGCCTTGAGAGGGTTCACTCGGCTCGCGTTGGACTCGTTGGAGACCGACAACCGTACGGACCGTGAGAGGCAGCGCCCAATCAGCGCGAAGATGCCGTCTCCTGGATTGAGAGCGCCGCAGCGGTTACAATGCACCGCAGGCATCAGGGACAGGGCTGACAGAACCGGCAACGTAC
>JACQCB010000156.1 GCA_016201805.1 Nitrospirota bacterium
CAAGGTGCCGGGCTCAAAAGCCCGGACCAACCCGGTGGAGATGGACTTCAAATACGGCGACGTCTTCGCGGCCCCTTCTCCGGAAGCCTACGAACGGCTCCTGCTGGACGTCATGGCCGGCGATGCGTCCTTGTTCATGCGACGCGATGCGGTGGAAGCCTCTTGGGGTTGGATCACGGATATTCTGGAGGGGTGGGCACAGCAACGCCTGCGCTCGCTGCCGGAGTACCAAGCCGGAACCTGGGGGCCGGTGGAAGCGGACCGCCTCATCCAGAGCGACGGCAGAGCATGGCGAACGCTGTAAATAGTTTCGAGTGTTGAGTGCTAAGTTTTGAGTTGGGGGGCTACAACTTAGAACTCAAAACTCATCACTCAAAACTATTCGCAAACACCTGTCTATAGAGCAGATCGGCCAAAAGACGATAGCCCTCCGTGGTCAAGTGGAGCCCATCGTTCGAATAGGGTTCGGCCAGCCGCAGAGTCTCCGGCTCCGCAGTCGCGGCAAAGAGGTCCACGCAGGCAACCGGTCGCCTCGCACAATAGTCGATAATCAGCTCGTTCAACTCCTGCCGCCGCGCAATGTGTTCGTCCAGCCACCGTCTCACTTCCGCATCGATAGCAGACCCGGTGGGCGCGGGAGAAACGTCTTCTCGATGTCGAATGGACGGGACCGTGACCGCCACAGGCCGAATACCCGCCGCCAAAGCCCGCTCGTACATTTTCAGCAAATTGCGCATGATCTCGGCCGGAGCCGCATTCCACCCCAGGTCATTGGTCCCGCCCAGCACGACCACGGCGGCCGGGGCATGGGCCAATACGTCACGCCGGAACCGCAGCACCATCTCGCCGGTCAATTCCCCGCAGACCCCGCTGATGGCAACGCGAGCTTTGGGCCCCAGTTCCTCTTGCAGCATGGCTCCGTAAGGAGTCTCGCGAAACGCCGGAAAGTCGGACGTGGGAGACTGGTAGCCCGCCGTCAGGCTGTCTCCAAAGCAGATAATCATGGGCATCGATGACATCGCGCGCAATTGTACGTTGGCCCCAATCGATTGACAAATTTTTGCGGCGGGCACAGAATTCAAACGATGGCCGCCACGCAGACACCCGATTCCTTAGAAAAGTTCGTCAAACCAATCCCCATCCTACAGTGGCTCGTCGTACTCGTACTCTGCGCGCACGTCGTCGTGAGTCCGGCCATTGTCGCCACCGATCGCGCCGTGGCGTTCGTCCTGATTCTGCTGTCCGGCAACGGTCTCCTGCTCTACGGACTCCCCCAAGTGCTGAGCGCGAAGGCCATCGCCTCCATCCTGGTGATCGTGGACACCCTGCTGGTCCCGGCGACCCTCATCGAAACCGGCACGGCCAAGACCGATCTCTTCGTCGTGTACTTCGGGATCATCATGATCGCCGGCGCAGCGGGCAACCTCAAGCGGGCGATGGCCCTGGCCGCCGTGACCTGCACCGCCTACCTGGGCTTCGGCGCCTTCGTGACGCTGACCGATCAGGAATCGATCCCCCTCCATACCCTCCTGCTCCGCTTGCCGTTTTTGCTGACCATGACGTTGTTTTACGGCGCCCTGGCGGAATTCGCCCAGCGAGAGCGCCAGCACAAAGAAAAGCTCTCCCACGACGTGCTGCACGACGAACTCACCGGCCTGCCGAATCGGCGCTATCTGCTGGAAACCCTTGCCAGAACGCTCGAAGAGGCCAAACGTTTCAACTCGCCCCTCTCCTGCGCCGTCATCGACGTGGACAACTTCAAAGACATCAACGACACCTACGGCCATGACATCGGCGATCTGGTCCTGAAGGATTACGCCTCCCTGTTGGCGCTCGCAAGCCGCGGCTACGACATGGCCGGCCGCCTGGGAGGGGATGAGTATGTCTGGATTCTCCCCCGTCTGGAAAAGGAAGGCGCCATCATGGCCGGCGAGCGGCTGCGGGAGTCCGTCGAGCGCCACCTCTTCGGCACAAAGGAGTCCTCGTTTCAGCTGACCGCCAGCATCGGCATCACCACCTATTCCCCAAGCCTGGAATCCCACTCGACTCCCGCGCAGGTCCTGAAGGCGGCGGATTTAGCGCTCTATACGGCCAAACGTGAGGGCAGGAACCGGGTCTGCCACCTGCCGCTGATCGGCCCGGTTGCAGCCGAACACGCGCCACCGCAGGCAGGCAACAGCCCCGACCGGAAAATCTGATTCTCACCCCCTCGACTCAGAAATCGAACAACCATCCGACATGTTCCTTTCTCCTCCCAAAGCCAACCTCGTCGTTATCCCAACACCGTTTTTTTGGGCTTTCGACGCCTTTTTCTGATACTTTATTTTTTGTTTTCGTTTTTTTCGGCGACCGGAAAGAAGGGGGACAAGGACATCGTGACGCGGGCACTGACATGGATGTGCGGGGCAATGGCTCTGTCGATCTGGATGGTAGCTACATCGGTCGCAGCACAGGAGCCGACAGGCGGACCGCCGAAAGGGCCTCCGCCGGCCGGCGCTGAAGAGACCAAGACTGAGGCCCCGCTCTGGCACTATGGGGCCTACATGGACCTGAGCTACGACGTCAACTTCAACTTTCCGTCGAACCACCTGTTTCGAAACCGGACCACCGCCTACCGGACGAACGAATTGGCCCCGAACATGGCGCTGGTCTACGTGCGGAAGGATGCCACGAGCGACTCTCGGTGGGGAACGGAACTCGGCGTCCAGGGCGGATACGACACGGTGCAATTCGCCTTCCTCCAGGGGGAACCCAAAGTCGGCGGCTCGGACACGCTGCGCCATTTTTCGCGGGCGAACGTGTCATACCTAGCGCCCGTGGGAGGCAGGGAGCTGACCGTCACCGCCGGCCTGTTCAACAGCCTGATCGGCTACGAATCGCTCTATGCCAAGGACAATTTCTCCTACACACGGTCCTGGATGGCGGACAACACCCCCTACATGATGTTCGGGGTGAATGCGCGCTATCCGGTCAGCGACGAGTTCGCCGTGACCCTGTTCGTCATCAATGCCTACTACCACCTAGCCCATCCGAACGATCAGCCCAGTTACGGCGGGCGAACGGACTGGAAACCGACCTCGCGCCTCACCGTGAGCAATACCCTGTATTACGGTCCCGACCAGGCTAGGACGTCGCTGGAGTTTTGGCGGCTCTATTCGAACAACATCGTGGAGTGGAAAGGCGACGACCTCACGGTCGCGCTGTCCTACGACTTCGGCACGGAAAACGTCGCCGGGCAGCCGGGCAACGCTCGCGCATTCGTGACGGCCGGGGCCTTAGAAAGCAAGTGGCACGTCGCCGGCCCCTGGAGCGTCGCGCTCAGACCGGAGTTCTACTGGGACCGGAACGGACGCTGGACCGGGTCGCAACAACTCGTCAAAGCCGTTTCCTCGACGTTGGAATACAAAGCGCCCTATCGCTGGACGAACTCCACCCTTCGACTGGAGTACCGGTACGACGACTCGACCGGCAAACAAGGCGGGTTCTTTACGGGAAGCGAAATCAGTCCGGGAGTCCTTCGGTTGACGCCGGGCCAGCATTTGCTGATTTTGGGCCTGTTGTGGGCCTTCGATTCCCCCTGACGGATCGCGTACGCCGCGCGCGGGCGACTCTCCCAATGCCCCGGCCCCTACCCGAACGCTACCCCAACGCTGCCCGGCGCTTGACACCGGCCACGTCTAGGGCTATTCTCCCGCGACCTCGAACAACACCGACATCGGCCCAGTCAGACCCGTTTGAGCAGAAAGGAGAGCAAGAACATGGCAAGGAGAGTAGCGGGGACGGTAACCCTGGCCCTGATGGCCATCTTCGTCCACGTCGTCCTGTTGATGACCGCCGCGCCCGGCATGGCCGCCGAGGCCTTCAAGATGGGCGTGCTCGATCCGCAGGAGGTGCTGGAAAAATCCAAGTCCGGCAAACGCGCCCTGGACGCCCTGAAGGAATACGCCAGGACCAGACAGAAGCTCCTCACAAGCGACGAGGAAGAACTCAAGGGCCTGGAGAAGCAACTGAAGGACCAGGAAAGCGGCCTCGCCGAAGCCCAGAAGCGCGAGAAGGAAGCCAAGTTCCGGGCCAAGATCCAGGAATACCAGAAGCGCGCGCAGGAGTTTAACCAGGAACTCCAGGGCAAGCAGAAGGAATTGGTGGACGACTACATGAAGAAAATCGCCGTCGCCGCCAGGGCCGTCGCGGAACGGGGCGGCTTCAGCCTGGTCGTGGACAAGGGCAGCGAGACCACCCTCAAGATCGTCATTTACAACAAAGACACCCTTGATTTGACCAGCGAGGTCATCAAGGAATTCGACAAGCAGAACAAGTAGCGCGGCAGATCGAAAGCCGGGCGAAGGGCACAGCCCCGTTGTCAGAGGGAGGACCCATGCGGCGGATGATGAACGGAACCGTATTGACAATCGTGCTGGTCACGGCCGGGATCGTGGCCGGCCAAGCCAGGCCGGCGCAGGCGGCGGACTATCACATGGTCCCCGGCCTCTCGGCGCAGGACCGGATCGTGATCGCCAAGAGTCTGGTTGAACAAGGCCAGTGCCGGAACGCCTTCGTGGAAATCACCGAGGCGATGAAAGACCTGTCCGACGACGAAACCCTGATTCGCCTCAAAGCCACCTGCGAAGTTGACTTGCAACTGCCCAGCGGCAAAGAGACGATCATGAAGTGGTTGAAGCTGGTGCCCCAGAGCCATCCGGAACGGGGTAAGATGCTGGCCCTGCTGGCCAAGAGCCAAGGAGCCAGCGAAACGCCCACCGAGTGGGTGCTGGTCCAGGCCGGCGAGTTCGAAATGGGCGCGGAAGGAGGGACTGCCTCTCCCGACGAAGGCCCCAAGCATAAAGTCACCCTGGATGCCTTTTACATCGGCAAGTACGAGACCAGCAACCGTCAGTACCTGGCCTTCGTCAAGGCCACCGGACGCCGGGCGCCGGAAAACTGCTGCGACGCCAGATACAATCTTTGGCGGGGCGAGACGATGATGGACGGCGTGGGGGAATTGGCCGCAGTCAACGTGAGCTGGGAGGATGCCGCCGCCTACTGCAAGTGGACCGGCGGACGATTGCCGACCGAAGCCGAGTGGGAAAAGGCCGCCAGGGGGATCGACAGCAGGATCTATCCTTGGGGCAACGACGCTCCCAGCGGCAGCCGAGCCAACTATAGCTTCGACGAAGTCAC
>JACQCB010000158.1 GCA_016201805.1 Nitrospirota bacterium
AGGGTCCGTCCGAGCCCGCGCAATTCCAGATCGTTCGTGATCCGTTTGTCCTGCGGGATCAAGGGATGGCCGAGCGCACGGGCGATGATGGTTGGGGGCAGAGTATCGCTCGCCTGCGGCGTTGCCCCAGTTGAATAGCTCGGCTGGGCGGGCCAGTGATAATCGGGGTGCCGATAGGCGAAATGCCCCAGCGCCACCGCTGCGTCGAGCTCGGCCAGGCAGTCCAGCCAAGCCGGCAGGTCGTCGGCCACGCGCTTGCGGATCGCTTCCAGCCGGTGGGTGAAGAAGAGATCCCAAGGGCCGAGGGTATTGACGATCAGGTGCACGAGCGGATGGGCACGGATGCTCAGGGCCTGGCAAACCCGCGCGAGGCGGCGGAGGTAGGCCGATGGCCACCCGGTTCCGTCTTTCAGCGGCGCACAGAGGCGTCCGAGCACCGGCGTCGCCCGGTAGGAACGCGACTCGAGAAAGCGGAATACGGCGCCCAGTTTGTCCAGCTCGTCGTGGAGCGAGAGGGCGCGGCCGAAGACCGGCGCGGTCCGTCCGGACGTCAGCATGGAGAGGATCGCGTAAGCCGCAAGGGAGAAGACCCAGTAGTTCGGGAAGCCGGCCAAGACAGACCCAACAAGCAGCCCCGCAGTCGCGACGGCCAGAAAGGTCTCGACGATCAGGAGCGGGAGGAGGCCGGGAAAGCCGGCTGGCGCCTGCAAGGCGGCCTGAATCCGTTGCCCGTTTATTTCTTGCCGGTCGACGAGCGCCGCTTCGAGTGCCAGGCGGTCGCTGAACAGATGCAGGCGGGCCAGTTCTTTGATCAGGGCCTGTCGCGTTAGCCACCGGGCTCGATCGGTTTGATCGCATGGCCGCCCCGTCTGATCGAGCAGCCAGCCGGCCAGCCGTTCCCGCCCGTTCGACGAGACGGTCCTGTCCAGCAACTGCAACAACGAATGGCGTCCCGTGATGTCCAAGTCCGCGGCATAAGGATGTCCGGCCGGCGCCTGAGCTTGGCGATCCGGGATGGCGCTCCAGTCGAGGTTGAGGCGGGCGAGGTTGGTGCGTTTGATCTGGGTCCAGAGGCGCAGCCGGTGCATCCGGTCTTCCAGCCTGGTATGATGGCGTGCCACGAGCAGGAAGATGAGCGCAAACAGGCCCAGCGCCGTGTTGCCGAGGTGGTACCAGCCGAGTTTGTAGGGGACCACGGTACAGACCGCGCCGGCCACGAAGATGGCCAGCCGCCAGCGGCTGAACCCTGCGCTGACCTGCTGTGACCGTACCTGCAAGCGTTCGATGCGGGCGAGCGCCCGTGCCAGGATGACGGCGCGCTTCTGTCCTGCTGAAGTGTCCTGTGTCATGCGATGTGCGTTTCTGGTGAGGCTAGACCTTACTTGTTCCCGTGCAACGGCGTCAACCGAACGTGAACCCGGCAGCAAGACCGATGCAGGACTGGCAGGACTGGATTGAAGTGCGGATCGAGTCTCCCGTGGATGCCGGCGAACTCCTTGGGGCGCTGGACGATCCGGCCGTCACCGGCGCCTGGCAAGAGGAGGGCGTGAGCCATCTCTACTGGCCGTCAGACCGATGGAATCCGGACATTCTTCTCAGCGTGAAGCAGGTCTTGGCCAAGCTTGCACCGCAGCCCGCCGCCGAGCCTGTCGTCATGGTCGACCGGCTGCCGGCGCAAGATTGGAACGCACGATGGGCGAAGTCCGTGAAGCCGATCCGGATCGGACGCGTGGTCGTCCGGCCGACTTGGGCTAGTGCAGAGGAGGTGCGGTTGCAGCCGGGCGAGATCGAGTTGCTGCTCGATCCGAAGCAGGCCTTCGGAACCGGCCACCATGCGACGACCCGGTTGCTGATCGAATGGCTGGAGGACCTGATCCACGGCGGCGAACGGGTGTTGGACTTGGGCACTGGCAGTGGGATTCTGGCCATGGTGGCGTTGCGATTGGGCGCGGCCTCGGCCTTGGGGATCGACTATGACCCGGTGGCAATCGATTGTGCGATCGGCTATGCGGAGGTCAATGGATTCGGGCCTGAATTGGACCTGCGGGTCGCCACGGTGCAAGACTTGCCTCAGACGCGGGACCGGCCCTTCGATCTGATTCTGGCCAACTTAGACCGGAAGACCCTGCTGGACTCCATGGAATGGTTTCGCGCGCCGCTGCAACGAGGCGCCAGGCTCTTGCTGTCGGGAATTCTTGCGGAGGATCGCGCGGACATGGCGGCTGCCTTCGACCTGGTCGGCGGGATCGTCAGGGCCCAGCGCGAGTGCGAAGGCTGGCTGGCGCTTGAGGTGGTGGCGCCGGAATCCTGCGAAGGACACTGTTGATGGATGGCGTCACGTTCCGTTCAACTCCGTACGTCCATCAGATCAATGTCTCCAACGGCGGGGTGCCGAAGCTGCCGGTCCCTCAGGCGCGGATTATGCCGTTAGGCTTGGAGAGGGACCACCATCGAAACACGCTCCTGCACGGAGGACCGGATCGGGCGGTCTGTTTGTTTTCGCTGGAGCTGATCGAGGCGCTCCAGGCCGAAGGGCATTCGATTCAGCCTGGTTCGAGCGGGGAGAACCTGACTGTGGCCGGGGTGGACTGGGCGATCCTCAAGCCCGGCGACAGACTTGCGATTGGGCGCGAGGTCAGGCTGGAAATCATGAACTTCACGACGCCGTGCAAACAAAACACCTGTTGGTTCAAGGATGGCGACTACCAACGTATTTCCCAAGAGAGGCATCAGGGCTGGAGCCGTCTCTATGCGAAAGTGTTGAATGAGGGGCTGGTGAAAGTCGGGGACCCGGTCATACTAGAAGAGCGCTGAAGAGCGTATGGCGCATAGCGTATCGCGCCAAGAGAAGAGCATATGGCGTATAGCTTATGGCCTCAGAAATTGAACTCTTGCTATATGCCATAAGCCAAATGCTCTTG
>JACQCB010000161.1 GCA_016201805.1 Nitrospirota bacterium
CCACGTCTGGCGGGCGATGCTCGAACATCGACTCAACCAAGACTGGGACCTCACGTTGGTCAGCCGCTTTGGCTTGCGGTTCTTTAACGAGGCCTTCGCCGAACGCGATCTTCATTTCTGGACATTGGGCTCCGAAGTCCACTACCGGATGATGCCCAGGCTCACCTTCACGCTCAGCTACCTGTACGAGCGTGGCCTGGCCGACGGCCGCAATCAACCCCAGTTCAACGACGACACTTCCTACCGGAACAACTTCGCCTCCCTCGGCGCAGCGATCCGCGTGGCCGACCCTCTGACCCTTGTGCTGACCTACACCTACCAGATCAACAATTTCACGAGTACGTTTGCAGCGGACACGAACCGAGGCCGCGAGGACGACACTCAGCAAGGCATTGCGGAATTCCGCTATGCGCTGACCGACCGGGCCATGCTGATGCTGGGTGTCCAGCGTACCCAGCGGGACTCTAACCGAGCCTCCGCAGCGTTTCAGGACACGAACACCTGGTTCGGTGGCCAGTATCAGTTCTGAAAACCCGGCGCCTCGTCCACGAGGCGCCGGGACAACCTCATACTGTGGCATCTTGCGTCAGATCGTGATGAATCCTTGCCCTCTTTCTCCGCATCTACGCGCAACGGTGAAGTACGCCCCTTGAGAATCATTGGCTTCGAGAGGCATTTTCTCATGGTGCGACGGCATTGTTCTGGCATAGCATAGAGCAGCAGTGAATCCTCTTTCCCAGCTGTGTCTCTCATTGGCAGACATCGCCTGTGGAAAGGAGACCCCATCATGATATTCGAACAGCTCAATCCTCATGCCTGCCGGACCTATCTGATCGGCAAACGGCCGGCACTCCGGTATCAGGAGGACATCTCATGACGCTTACGGTTGCTTTGAAGGGAGGCCTACGCTTCGATATCGCGAGCGGCAAGCATACCGTCATCACCGATCAGCCGGTCGATGATGGCGGAACTGACGCGGGCATGAGCCCGGTGGAACTCTTCATCGGGTCGCTGGCCGGCTGTGTGGGCTATTTCGTAGCCACGTACTGTGCGCGGCACGGCATCGTAAGCGAGGGCCTGGTCATTGAAGCAAACTGGACAATGGCCGAACAGCCTCATCGGGTCGGAGGCGTGGAACTCCGCCTGAACCTTCCGGGAACGTTGACTCCGGATCAACAGGAACGGCTGTTCAAAGTCGCGCATGGCTGCACGGTGCATCAGACGCTTGCGCTTCCACCAAAGATAGAGATTCACCTGTCTACCCGTCATTCAAGTTAGGAGGACGACGATGACTCAACCTCGCGGAATCGGTATTCTGTTCACGGCGACTCTGCTCTTCACCCTGGCGACCTAGTCGGCTCCCCCGCAGACTCCTGCGGCCGGTGCAGAGGTGGCAAAAGGAAAAACATTGTTCGAGGGCAAGGGTGGTTGCGTGAATTGCCATGGCGCGGGAGGGCGCGGCGATGGCCCGGCCGGCAAGATGTTGACGCCTCCGCCGGCAGATTTGACCGGTCCGAAGACCAAGGCAAAGTCCGACGCGGAGGTGCTCAAAACAATCCGAGAGGGGCGGGCCGGCACGGCGATGGTGGGGTTTAAGGGACAGCTCTCGGAACAAGAAACCAGCGCCTTGCTGTCATATATCCGTAGCCTCAGCAAATAGGAACGGACATTTCGGCCGTCCTGCGGATTCTTTTCGGGGAGTGCAAATCCTTCCCGAGGAACCGGCGGCTTCATCCACAGACGGGTGACCGGGCGGGCCATCGGAATCACACGAGGAGAGATCGGCATGGGCCAAGAAGGCAACTCCGCCATCTCAAGGCGGAGTTTTCTAGCCCGCTCATCGTCCGCGTAGCTCGCCCCTATGATGCGGAAACGCCGGTCCGCGAGTTCCTCTCCTGGCTCACACCGACTGATCGATTCTTCGTGCGCAGCCATTTCGGCCCCCCGCCACCCGATCGGATCGACAAAGCCACCTGGCGACTCGCTCTCAGCGGCTTGGTGGAACACCCGCTCATATTGACTTTTGACGATCTTTCCAAGTTTGAGGAAGTCAGCGTGACATCGGTAGTCCAATGCAGCGGAAACGGACGGGCCTTTCACCGCCCTACGGTTCCCGGCGTGCAGTGGGAACGGGGGGCGGTCGGCAATGCGCGCTGGACCGGCATCCGTCTCCGCGATCTTTTGCGCCGGGCCGGACTCAAATCCAACGCAAGGCACCTGCAATTGCAGGGAGCCGACCGACCTGTGGCCGCGACCGTGCCGCTTTTCGTGCGGAGCATTCCCGTCGAGAAAGCGCTCCACCCCGACACGATTCTCGCCTATCGGATGAACGGCGCCCCATTGCCGCTGCTGCACGGCGCGCCGTTGCGGCTGATCGCGCCAGGGTGGATGGCGGATGCCTGCGTGAAATGGCTGACGGACCTGACCGTCCAGGAAGAAGAAGCCACGGGCTACTACATGGAAACGGCTTATCGCCATCCGATCCGTCCCGTCAGGCCCGGCGATGTCATCGCTCCGCAAGACCTCAAACCGGTCGAGGCGATGATCGTGAAGTCGCTGATCGCCCAACCGCAACAAGGTTCGACCATCCCCAGCGGCAAGGTGATGGTCCAGGGAGTGGCTTGGACCGGGGAAGGTCGCATCGTGCGCGTCGATGTGTCCACCGATGACGGACAGACCTGGGAGCCGACTCGGTTGGTTGGGGAGGGTGCTCCCTACGCCTGGCGACAGTGGCAGTTCCTCTGGCAGACACAGGGACCTGGCCCGCGGACGATCCTGTCTCGCGCGACGGACGATCGCGGACAGGTCCAGCCGATGACGAGCCCATGGAATCCCGGCGGATTCCTCTGGAACGGAATCGATCGGGTACAGGTTCGCATCCGAGAGGCCTGAACATGAACTTCCGTCATGTCATGCAAGGCTTGATCAGGTTCTTCACATTGACCCTCCTCATGCTGGGTCCGGCGTTCCTTATGACGGGACAAGCAGAAGATCGGAGTCAGGATCAGCAAGCCCGGCAGTTGCTCGCCGCCCGCTGCGCCGTCTGTCACAGCACGGATCTGATTCAACAACAGCGCCTCCCGCGCGACCGTTGGGAGGCCACGGTCAAGAAGATGGTCCATTGGGGGGCACGACTGGATGAGGCGGAACAAGCGATGCTCGTGGCTTATCTCGCGAAGTACTTCCATCCGGAGGCGAGACCGGTCGTCGAGCGGGATCGGAGCACGGCTTTCTGAACTGGATTTACTCTGTTGCTCCTATCGTGATATTTCTCGGAACTGACACTACAGAAAGGAAGAAACCATGTCTCACCCAACGATCCAACAGTTCTTCCAGAAAGATCACGAACGGCTCGACGCCCTGTTCAAGACTTTTCAAGCGTCAAAACGGTCCGACTTTGCCAAGGCCAAGGAGGCGTTCGTCCAGTTCAAGTTCGGGCTCCAACGACACATCGTGTGGGAGGAGGAGATCCTGTTCCCCCTCTGGGAGCGACAGACCGGCATGGCGGAAGTCGGCCCGACGATGGTCATGCGAGCGGAACACAGACAGATCGGAGATTATCTGGAAACGATTCATCGGAAGGTTCAGCAGCAGGACCCTGAGAGCGACCAAGAGGAGCAACGGCTACTGGCCGTCTTGTCCTCCCACAACCAGAAGGAGGAACGGATTCTCTACCATGCCATCGACAGCATTCTGAAAGAGGAAGACCGGGCGTCGATCTACCAGGCCATGAACAACATCCCTGAAGAACGCTACA
>JACQCB010000020.1 GCA_016201805.1 Nitrospirota bacterium
GCCAGCAAGGCCGTCAGCAAGGCCGGGTCAACCGTGCCTTTGGCGGCGAGCCTCCCGCCACGGTCCATCGACTGTTTGCCCCGGGTCAAGCGGGAGACCAGCGCGTCCAGAACCATGTTGCCGGGTCCCGTGTCGAAGGCGCGGATCGTGTTCAGGGTGCCGCCCGCCGGCAGGTAGGTCACGTTGCCGATGCCGCCCAGGTTCACGATCAGACGGGATCGGCGCGCGTCTCTGAACAACAGATAATGGACGTAGGGGACGAGCGGGGCCCCTTGTCCTCCGGCCGCCAGGTCGCGCGGGCGGAAATCGGCGACGGTCGTGATGCCGGTCCGCTCCGCGATGACGGCCGGCTCGGCGATCTGGAGCGTGGAGCGGATGAGCCCGACCCCGGGTTCGCGAATCGGTTTGGGCAAGTGATGGATGGTTTGTCCGTGCGAGCCGATGAGGTGGACGTCGGAGGGTTTGAGTCCGGCCCGCGCGATGACGCGTTGCGCCGCCTTGGCGAACCATTCGCCCAGCAGGGCGTTCAGATGGCAAATCTCCGCCACCGTCCCGCCGCTGGAAGCGGCCAGCACACGCTGCCGCAGTGCCGCCGGATAGGGTGTGGGAGCAAAGGCCAGGGCGGTGACCGTGAGGTCCTGTCCGGTCCCTCGGATGGAGACCAGCGCCGCATCCACGCCGTCCCCGGAGGTCCCGGACATGAGGCCGACGACCTTGAGGCCCGAGTCAGATTTCTTTTTCATGCTTTGTAAGTCCGATTCCTTGAAGAAGCCCGTCCAAGCTAGCTGAAGTCTTTCGGTGGGTCAAGCGGAACGGAGTGAGATGTCGTAAAGTCTGAAAGTCGAAAAGTCCGAAGGTCTTCAAGTTATCGACGTTCAGACTTGTAGACTTGACGACTGTTTGACTGTTGTGGGTTCGTTGACTTTGGAAAGACACGATGTTACGGTCCCGCCCATGCGTAGGAAATGTCTAATCCGCCCGGTGGCGCTGCTCTTTGCGGCAATCGCGCTCATGGTGGGTTACGGGACACCGGTGTGTGCTGCGGGACAGTCCGCCGAGTCGGAGCCGATCGAGGTCGTCGTGACGTTGCCGGTCCTGAAGGACTTGGCGGAACACGTCGGAGGGCCTCGCGTTCGGGTGATGTCCTTGATGTCCGGACTGGAAAGCGAGCACAGCTATTCGCCTCGGCCGAGCGATCTGGTCGCGGTCCGCAAGGCGCGGGTCTTGTTCGAGGTGGGCCTGGGCCTGGAGGTCTGGGTGTCGTCCCTGGTGAAGAATTCCGGCAACAGCGGGCTCCTCGTGGTCACGACGTCGAAAGGGATCGCGCTCATCCGCGACCACGAGTCTGCGAGCGAAGCCGGGCCGGTGCCGCAGGACGATCACCGTGCCGGCAACCCGCACGTCTGGCTGGACCCGGAAAATGCCAAGGTCATGATGCGCCACATCACGGAGGCCTTGATCAAGGTGGACCCGGCCCATGCCGTGGACTATCGGAACAATCAGGCGGCCTATCTCCGCCAACTCGACCAATTGCAGACAGAATTGATCGAGCGGCTCCGCAACGTCCCCGACCGGCGTATCGTCGTTCACCATCCCGCCTGGCCCTATTTTGCCCGCCGGTTTGGGCTTGAGGTCGTGGGTGAAATCGTGCGACAGGCCGGCGCGGAGCCCTCCGCCCATCACATGCAGGAACTGATCATGGCGATCCGTAAGAACGGGGTTCGCGTCATCGCGTCGGAGCCGCAGTTGAACCAGAAGATTCCCGAAGTCTTGGCGCGCGAAACCGGCGCCCGCGTCGTCGTGCTGACCCCGCTGCCCGGCGGCGTGGCCGGGACCGACACCTATTTGGACATGCTCCGCTATAATGTCACGAGGCTTGCAGAAGCCTTAGAGGCTGCGAAGCCGAATTGAGTCGAATGTCGTCAACAGTCATCGAGTCTTAAAGTCATCAAGTCTGAAGACGTTAAGACTTTTCGACCTCTCTTGAACCATGGCCAAAACGATCATCCGCTTCGACCACGCCACCTTCGGATTTTCCGATGTCATCGCCTTGCAAGATATCTCCCTGGACATTACGGAGGGGGAATTTGTGGGGGTGATCGGCCCGAACGGGTCCGGCAAGACCACGC
>JACQCB010000021.1 GCA_016201805.1 Nitrospirota bacterium
CCGAAGGGGGCTCGTAACGTTTTGGCTTCTTCGAGATTGGAGGCCGGTACGCGAGGACTCAGGGGGTTATGGTCCACGCAGGAGGCGAGTCCGACCGTGATCAGGAGGATCGGGACAAGAGTGGAGAAGATCGCAAGCCGCACGGTTGCCCCTCCTTCGTGGTGGGCGCTGGGCCGATGTTCATGCCGATGGAGAGCGCTGCGAGGGGGGAGTGTAGCAACAGTGCGAGGTGGATTCAATAGCTTCTTGCGGTTGGGCGACGGGGGGGGCGACATGTCGAACATGTCTGAACGAGGCCTGGTATCACGAGGCGGTGCGGTCGGAGGCTCGTGATGAGCGAGTGGTCTGGGGCCGGCGCCTTCCTGCCACCGGCGGCGTGGCTACCCTGCCACGGTTTTTAACGGGGTGGCGGGACGGATGAGCGTGACGCCATCGTTTGGGCTGGGTGGCGGGACGGATGAGCGTGACGCCATCGTTTGGGCTCATGCGAGACGCGTCCGACCGTCCCGATTCGGGCATTTGCAACGTGCCGCTGAAGAGCACGCCTTCCTCGATGGACAGGAGGGGGGCTTTCACCGAGCCGTTGAGGACTGCGGGCGCCATGAGGTTCACCTTCTCGCTGGCGACGATGTCGCCGGTGATTTGGCCTCGGCTGACCACCTTGGCGGCGCTGATCTGCGCGGAGATCACGGCCCCGTCCTCAACCAGCAACACGCCGTCCGTATGGATTTCTCCTTCCAGCCGGCCGGCGACCCGGACCGTGCCGTTGTACTTGATGACGCCCTTGAACTCCACGCCTTTTCCGACGAAGGCGATTACGTCGTTGGCGTTGCCCGGCGCGTTTTCGAATGACGACTCATCCCCTTGCCCTTGGGAGGACCACTCTTCCCGGGCGCCGGCCGGCCTCGGCCCGGTTGCCCGCTTCTCAGATCCGTCACTCTTTTCCCACATGTGTTTTCCTCCTCTGGTTGATGAGACGTGACCCTCGACGCCTATGGTCCGGCGAGGTCGGACTTCTCCGCGCTTTCCTCTATCGGTCTGGCACGAGCGCCGGAACGGTTGGCTGGCGTCTGCGCGAAATTAGATATTCGAATCGGGTTCTCTTCTGGAGTGTCACGCGTCCATTCCGACTGAGGAAGTCAACGGCCTCGAAGACCTGGTCCCAGGAGAGATCAGGTAGTGAGCGGAGCAGTTCGTCGAATCCACAGGGGCCAAGCTGCTCCAGTTCATAGAGAATGGTTGCCTCGACTCTATCCGTGGATACCATAAGGCCTCCTTGAGCAGGGCTGTCAGCCTGCTCCTCTCATCGGTGTCACGAGCCGAGAGAAATTGCCTTAGAGCATAGTGGAGAAAAAAGGGAGCACGAAGCGTGCCAACGTGATTTCTGGCTTCCGTATGGCTAAGCCGTTAAAAAAATGAACATTTTAAACTTATTGCCTTGGCTGTAGGGGTAAGTCCGTCACAGATTCGTCGTCGAGGCTCGTCACTTAATTGACGACGCCACTGACGTGATGAAGAAATCTTTGAAGGGGCTCGCGTTCCGATACCAGGAGACTGGGGGGGCCGAAGTGCTGAACGCGTCTTCAGCCGGACGCGTGGTGGGCCGTCACGTCGCGTAGCGCTCGCGACGGCGCTCAAGCTGTGTATTGATCAGGTATTTCAGAATCTGCTCCTTGCCCTTGTCGTCAAGGTCTGTGAACTGGGCGCCGATCGAATGCGAAGTTGTATTCTTTTCCAGTTGGGCTGTGCGGACGACCTTGGCTCGAGCGAAGATGGGGGGTTGCGAAGGGAGCAGGATCTTCAGGAGAAGCAGGTCGTCGAGGTTGAATTTCCTCTGTGCGACGAAGCCCACGCCTCCGCCGCTGAGGTTCAGGCTCATCGACGTGGGGGTGGAGGAGACCGTTTCCCCTTCCAACTGATAGGCCATTGGGAGATTGACCGTCAGGCGGAAGTACTCTCGTTTGTCTTCGCTTGAATCAGGAGGTGTCGCGTTCATACGTTTTCAAATCGTATAGCATGCTCTTGATCGCAAATCCAGCGTTCTTAACGAACTGAGCCCGTTGCTTCCCCGGTGATTTTGAGGAGCCGTCTCCATCGGCGCAACCGGGACCGTGGGCGATAGAGAACCGATGCGCAGGGGATGAGCCGGTTCACTCCTTGGCTTCAGGGCGGTCCTGCTGGAGCTTGCGGAGGAGTCGTTGGTAGCCTTGTGGAGTGATGTGCCAGATGCCGGGCTTCACGGGGTTGTTGAGATCGTCTACGACCAGATAGATCAGGTACCCCAGGAGTCCGATGCTCACCGTGAAGAGATAATCCAGCCAGAAATTTTTCACTCCGATGAAGAGCGCCAAGCCGATGACCAGCACATTGGCGAAGACCAGCGCCTGCCTGAGGCTCTCGGGCATGGGCCGCATGTTCTGTCGGCGGTTCGCTCGGTGGGTCAGGATGTCGCGGAAGAGCGCGACAGCCGAGGCGTCGCGTTCCGGCTCGACGCGGGCGCCCAGCACCCCGTTCCGAAGCGAATCCAGCACCGCGTCTTCCTCGTCGCTCTCGCCTTCCCCGGCTGGCCGCTCCCATCCTTCCCGGATCGTGATGGCCAGGTAATCCTGTGTGGCCTTGTGGATCGCTGTCCTGATGGGCTCAGGACAGCGTTGCGACCAAGCCCATAACTCCCGCAGCGCGGCGACCTCCCCCGTCACCGCCAGTTCCAGACTGGTCCATCGGTCCCACCGGTTCTGGATGACGAAGCCGGCCAGGATGCTGAAAATGATGCCGACCGTTGAATAAAGGTAGGTGATGCCGCCCAGGTCCCCGATGTCCGCCATGAGGATATTGCCGTAGAAGGGGTCTTTGGTGCGTAGGAGAAAGAAGGCCACTGAAAACAAGGCCCAAAACAGCAACATCTTTTTGAACAGGTTCATCGAAACGGTTCCGTTCAGAGTAAGACCATATGGCCAGAGGTTGTTTTCAGCAGGCGGTTACAGGAGGGTCTGGACGTAGCGGACTAAGCCGTCCACCACCCGGTCTTCGGCAGAGCGAAAGTTGTCGGGATCGTCCGACAGTCCCTTGATGGTGATCTGGCCGACCTCTTTCTGCGAACGCTTGTCCACGAACCGGACCTCGACCAGCAAGTACCCGTCCCCCATGGACCCGGACACACTGCCCACCGACTGTTTGGCATAGGACTCATAGACCCCGCCGACCGTCTCGGTCAGCGAACTCATCCAGCGCATGAATGTGCTGCCGGTGTCAAACTTGAGGATCGTCGCGTGCATGACCAGGACGCTCTGGTCGGCGCGCGAGGCGGTGCCGACGCGTCTGAATTTTCCCAGGGCGCCGATCTGCAGGAGCATCTTCTCGTGGAGGTCGGTGACGATCTTGTTCGGGGCGTTCTGGCTGTGGGGGAGCGGGATCTCGATCGCGTTATAGATGGTCAGTTTCCCCTCGACGGGAGACACCACCTGGGTCTTCTGCAAGTCCACGGCACAGCCGGCCAGGGCCAGCAAGAGCGCGCCGGCGAGCATGACCTGGAACGACCGACGGCGCGTCCGGATCATAGGCCGGGGTATCTGATGGGGAGGCGATGGATACCGGAGGGAGGATGACATAGGCCGGTATGATACCCCAACGGGAGAAAAATTCCTATCCCTCTGGAGCGGCATAGTCACATGGTCAGGGGTGTGACGGGGCGGGCGAGTGTTGCTGTTGGGGCTTCGCCTGCCTGTCAGGTGCGGGCTGTCGCGTTATGTCCCCGCCCGCTGATCCTTGAGGTAGACGCTGCCGGACGTGGACTTGCCCAGTTTCTTGAGTTCACAGGCAGCCTTGCTGATGTCCCCAGGGTGTGTAATCGGCGTGACCTGGTTCGACACGACCGCGATGGACAGGGTCATGATGGGAAACTGTTCCGGGTTGCCTCGGCGGTCCACGGAATCGATGTGTCCGCGCGCGCGATCCTCCGAGTCATAGAAGTCCGGGATCACCAGGTCGAAGTGTTTGATGACCGTCTCGCAGATACGGTCCATGGTGACCGGGTTGCCGATGAACACGAAGTCGTCGCCGCCGACATGGCCGACAAACCCCTCGCTCCCGGCCTGTTCGCTGACGGCGGTCGTCAACAGGCGGGAGGTGACCACCAGGACTTCGTCGCCTCTGGCGTACCCGTAGCGGTCGTTGAAGGATTTGAAAAGGTCGATGTCCAGGTAGGCCAGCGCGAAGGGTTTGCGCTGCTCGATCCGGCGGAGGGTCTCGCGCAGGATCGAGGTGTTGCCCGGCAGCCGCGTTAGCGGATTCGCGTCCAGCGAGTGGGCCATGCGGCTGAGGCACAAATGCAATCGGCGGACGACTTCCTCCAGGCGGTAGGGCATGACGATATAATCGTCCACCGCCAGGGCCGCCCAGTCCACGTTGTCGACGCGGACGTCCCGGATCAAGACGATGATCGGCAGCCGACCCAGGAGAGGATCGAGTTTCAGGTCTCGGACCAAGGTCTCGATCGACCGTCCCCCCGCCCCTTCCGCCACCAGGACGGCCACCGGCGGGTGATGAAACAGATCGTCCGTGACCGGCTGGGCGGCCTGGCCGGCCACGATCTCAAAGCCGGCTTTATTGAGGGCGCCGGCCAGCGTCGAAGCTTCGTTCGGGTCGCTGTGCAAGAGGAGCACGCGCTGTGTTGCTGTGGCTACCACATTCATAGGAAGTCGTCGATCGTGTCGAAGTCGCGAGCCGCGATCTCGATACAGGCGGCCAGCGCGTTGTCATCCAGGTTGATCAGCTTCCAGGCTTGCGGCGACAGGGGGGTGACCGGCTGGGTGTCCGAGGCCCCGCAGCCCATGGCTTTGGTCAGGACGTCCGCGACGTGGACGATCGCCGTCTGCCGAGGGACATCCCGCGCGAGCGCCGGTTCGTGGTGATACATCATGGGCTCTTTGAGCGAGGTCGGGAGGCTCCAGTGCTCCGCCAACCAGCCGGCCACCTCGGCATGGGACAGACTGAGGACCTCTTGCTCGGCCTCCACCCGCGAGAGGTCGCGTTCCAGCATCGCCCGCTCGACCTGCATTACCAGCTCCGGTGCTTTCACGTACAGGGCGACTTCACCGAGGTCATGCAGCAGGCCGGCCACAAAGACCTCTTCCGGGTGCAGCAGGCCGGCGCGCGTCGCCAGGGTATGGGCGGCCATGGCCACGGCCAGGGAGTGACGCCAGAGTTGGTCCATTCCGGAGGACTTCATCATATCGAAGACGGAGGCGCAGATCGTCATCCGTTTCACGACGTTCAGTCCGAGGATCACGACCGCATGGCTGACGGAGCCGATACGTCCCGGGAACCCATAATAGGGCGAGTTCGCCAGCTTCAGAACTTTCGCGGCCAGCACTTGGTCCTTTTCGATGACCTGCCCGATTTCTTCGGCAGAGGAGTTGGCCCGGTTGCTGATCGAGACGATCTTGCTGACCACAAGCGGCAGCGTCGGGAGGTCTCCGACCTTCTCGATGCGACGCCGGATGTCTGCGGGGCTTGCGACCGGCATGGCTACGTCCTTCCTGCTGCCCCGGCGTTCGCACTGTGCGTGCTGCGGAGATGACGTCTGACGGCCTCTCGAATCCGCATCAATTCAGGGTCCTCCGTCACTTTCCTAAATCGACGATCGAGGGCCTGTTCCAGCTCAGCGAGAGTTTGGGCGGGGGCTCCCCCCTCGCCGGGGCTATTCTCGACGTGGGCCGAGGTGAGCCCCATGTCTTGCAGACGGACGATCAGGGCCTCTGTCAACTCTGCGCCGGCCGGCAGGATCATCTGTCCTGCCGGATTGCTGGCCGGTTTGGCCAGCACCATGCCCGGCGTGAGTTGTTCGATCGGCAGTCGCTTCATGGGCCCCCCTTCCGGACGCCGTGCCTGCGCATCGGCCGAATCAATTCAACGTCGGCTGTCTCCCTCGCTGGTCAGGCCGACGTATTGAGGAACGATCCGTTGGCGGCGACGGCCACACGGTTCCGTGCCTGTTCCGTTGCCTGATGGAGGGCGGTCTCCGCGGCCCGTACGAACGCATCCGCCTCCCGCATGCTGGACGAACTGCCGGCCGCTGCCACGCCTGCGCTGAGGGAGATGGGCACCATCTTGGAGCCGACCTTCACGAGATGGGAGGCGATGCAGGCTCGAAGTCGCTCGGCCAGGCTCACCGTTGCGTCAAAATCGCATCCCGGCGACACGATCAGAAATTCGTCGCCTCCGAGCCGGCCGATGCCGTCGTAGGGTCGCAGGGAGCGGCTGAGGCGTTTTCCGACTTCTTGCAGGACGGCGTCGCCGACCGTATGCCCATAGGCATCGTTCACGGCCTTGAAGTCGTCCAGGTCGGCCAGGATGACTCCCAGCGCTGCGTTTTCACGCCGTGCCCGCTCGACTTCACGGCCCAAATGTTCCAGCAAGGTTCCACGATTCCACAGACCGGTCAGAGGATCGACCGCGACGGTCGTGCGGAGTGTGTTACGGGCGGTGCCCAACTCTCGCTGCATCTCCAGAAAGCGTTGACCGGCTTTCAGGCGAATGCGCAAGTCGTCCGCATCGAAAGGCTTGACCAGGCAGTCGTGGGCTCCTGCTTCCATCCCGGCCAGTGGGTCTTGCCCCTGGGCTCGGTCCGCCAGCAAAATGGCGTAGGGGGGAGGGGTCACCGCTCCCTTGGCGATTTCCTGGCAGATCTGCAAGCCGTCCATTCCGTGCAGCGCCCAGTCGAGGATCACCAACTCCGGCGCACCGGGTCCTTGCAGTATCTGGAAGGTCTCAGCCCCGTCGGAACTGCAGATGACGTCCTGCCCCCACTGGGTCAAAGCCATCTCCAGCACACGGCGGGAGGCCACGTCCCGTTCGGCGATCAAGATCCGCACGCGCTCGTCTCCTTAGGGTCATGTGCCTGTCCCGCGGTCGGAACAAACACAGACCCCCGTCCCCTGCTTTCCTGTCGCAAGGGGTTCAGGACCAGCGAATAAGGCGTCGAAGCTCCGGCCCGCACCTCTGACGTGAGGGCCCGTTCACCTCATTCACGTTCTCAAAGGTGCTCATCGGTTCAAAAAGGCGACAACTTGAGCCGTCTCCCGCATCAGAACCCACCATAGTTTCAGCATGTTTCGTGCCAATACCGCCCATGGGGGCATCCGAAATGAGGCAAGGGGCCCGCGATTGATTTTTCAACGGCATTGGCGTAGTTCTCTGGCTATCCGAGACGGTCTGGTAAAAAGACGCCGTGACGCTTTTTGGCTATTGAGGCAATAATCGGCCAGAGGGCTGGTACGGTCCCATTTCGAGGTTGCGGCGAAGGACTTGTCCATGGATCTCTTCTTCGGCCTGATTGCGCAGTACGGCTACCTGGCCGTATTCGTGTTGCTCATGCTTGGGGTCGTCGGGCTGCCGGTGCCGGACGAGACTCTGCTCATGTTTGCCGGCTACCTGGCGTTCCAACAGAAGCTGGCAGTGGCCCCTGTCACGGTCGCCGCCTTTCTTGGCAGCGTCGGCGGGATCAGCGTGAGCTATGGACTCGGGCGCACGGTCGGGCACTACCTCGCGACATCCCTTGGGCCCCGGTTCGGGATGGGCGCTGAGCAACTGGAGACCGTGCGAGCCTGGTACGCGCGATGGGGCAAGTATGCGCTGCTCATCGGCTACTTCGTGCCGGGCGTCCGCCACCTGACGGCCTTCGTGGCGGGATCCTCCAGGCTGTCGCCGGCTGTCTTTGCGGTCTTCGCCTATACCGGCGCCTTGCTCTGGTCGGCCAGTTTTCTTGCCGTGGGGTATGTCTTGGGCGAAGAATGGTCTCGCCTGTCCGCCCCGATCCACCGCGCCCTCGTCATACTGGCCGCGCTGGGCTTCGCCGGGCTTGCCGTCTGGGTTTTCCTGATGCGGCGGAAGCCGGCCAAGGCCACGGGCGGTTGAACCGGCAGGCCCTGTGTTAGGATGACGAACAAGGAGGGGCTTACTTATGAACGGTCGAGATCGACGAGATCGGCAAGGTCGGATGGTTCGTGTCTGGCTGTTGACCCTGCTGCTGGTGATTCCGGGCTGCGGGTATAACACGATCCAGGGGCTTGACGAAGAGACGAACGCGGCCTGGAGCGAGGTGCTCAACCAATATCAACGCCGCGCTGATTTGATCCCGAACCTGGTCAACGTGGTCAAGGGCTATGCCGCGCACGAGCGGGAGACGCTGGAAGCCGTGACGCAGGCGCGGACACAGGTGGCCGGTCTGAAGGCGACGCCGGAATTGCTCAACAATCCCGACGCGTTCAAAAAATTCCAGGCGGCGCAGGGCGATCTGTCGTCGGCGCTGGCGCGGTTGTTGGTGGTCGTCGAGCGCTATCCGGACCTGAAAGCCAATGAGAACTTTCGCGACTTGCAGAGCCAATTGGAAGGGACGGAGAATCGGGTCGCGGTGGCCCGCAAGCGCTACATCGACAAGGTTGCGGAGTACAACAAGGCCGTGCGGTATTTTCCGACCAACCTTACGGCCAAATTTCTTCTCCATGCCGACGTGAAGCCGACCTTCACGGTGGCGGACGAACAAGCGGTGTCCAAGCCTCCCGAGGTGAAGTTCTGATTTCCCGGAAAGACGCCAGGTCCCGGCCGTGACGGCAACGGCGGCTGAGCGGGCGGCGGGACGAGCGAGGCGCACACACCGTCCAGTGGCCGGGCGGCGCGTTCTTTCCGCCATCGTCGTCGTTGGCGCTGTCGTCGGCACGGTGGTTGGATGGGCGCTCGTTGTACTGGTGCCGCTCGCCTCCGCCCTCGACGTGCCGTCCCTGTCGGGGCGGCTGGTGGATACGGCGCATGTGCTCCCCCCCGACCTGGCCGCAACGCTCTCAGCCGAGCTGGCTGCTCACGAGGAACGGACCGGTAACCAGGTGGTGCTCCTGACCCTCCCGTCCTTGGGCGGGGAACCGGTGGAGGAGTTTGCCCATCGCGTCGCGACCACGTGGCAGTTGGGGCGTAAGGGAATCGATAACGGGGTGCTTCTGCTGGTC
This sequence comes from Nitrospirota bacterium, assembly GCA_016201805.1. Classification (GTDB taxonomy): domain Bacteria; phylum Nitrospirota; class Nitrospiria; order Nitrospirales; family Nitrospiraceae; genus SCVQ01. The sequence goes on from JACQCB010000021.1 coordinate 9,000, forward strand.
GTGCCAGGCGACCGCCGGGTCCGCATCGAAGTCGGCTACGGGCTTGAGGGGACGCTGACCGATGCCAAGGCGTCCCGCATCATCCGGCAAGAGATCATTCCCAGATTCCGGTCTGGCGCCGCCGCCGACGGGGTTGCCGCTGGCCTCAGGGCGATCATGGGGACGATCGAGGGCACCTATGTCCCGGCCGAGCGGACAAGCCCTCCGGCAATCGAGACGAACGGTCCGTGGAACCTCCTCTTCATCGCCGTGGTGGTCGGCATCATGATCGGCGCGGCCATCGGAGCGAGGCGGGGCGCCGGCGGATTCGTCGGCGGTCTGGTGTCTTTTTTTCTCGCCCTCTCCGCCGGATGGCTCTTTGCGCTGGCTGCGGCGGTCCTCGTGATGATTGTGATCCTGGCGCTGTCCGGCCTGTCCTCCGGCGGCGGGCGGACTCCGTATGGGGGATGGGGCGGGGCCGGCGGCTTGGGAGGAGGAGATTTTGGCGGGTTCTCCGGCGCCGACTCGTTCGGCGGGGGCGGCGGAGGGTTCGGGGGCGGCGGGGCGTCAGGCCAGTGGTGACGGCGATGTTTTCCCAGGAGGACCTCCAGAAAATCCGTGAAGCGGTGCAGGCCGCCGAGCCGAGGACCAGGGGCGAGATCGTGCCCATGGTGGTGCCTTCGTCGGCCCGCTACCGGGACGCGAGCCATCGTGCCGGGCTCGCCCTGGCCTTGCTGGTCCTGACCGTTGTATTGACTGCGGACTATGGCTGGACAAGCTGGGCAGGCTGGGCAGGATGGGGATGGAGCCGGCATGAGGCCGGTTGGATTGTGATGGCGGTGGGGCTTGCCTATGTCCTGGGACAATGGCTGGGTTCGTTTCCCGCCTGCATCCGGCTGATGGTCTCACGGGCTCGGATGGCCGCGAAGGTGCGGCTGCGCGCCGAGCGGGCCTTCTACGAACACGGCCTCCACAGGACCCGCGAGGGGACCGGCGTGCTCATCATGGTCTCGCTGCTCGAACGGCAGGTCCAGGTGTTGGCCGATCGGGCGATCGATGCACGTGTGGCGCCGGGCACCTGGGACCGTCTGGTGCAGGACCTGATCAAGGGCATCACCGATGGGCGCCCCACCGAAGCCCTGTGCCGGGCGATCGCCCGGTGCGGGGACTTGCTGGCCCGGCATTTTCCCGCAAGGGACGGGGACAACCCTGACGAATTGGCCGATGAGTTGATTCAGGAGAAGTGAACGAACCGGGCCAACCGTACGCGAGGGTGTTGAAAAAAGAGGTTGTGGCGGCCTACCGCCACAACCTCGCGTCAGACATCGAGAGGCGCCTCCACAAGGCCCAGCGTCCTGCCCGCCGAACTATTTCATCTTCGTCGCTTCTTTCACCGGCGGTTCGATTTTGATATCGGGCCCTTGGACTTTCGGCAGTTGCCCCGCGCCTTCCTTCTGGACGATCCGCTGATTATTCTCGTCCATCAGGTTCTGGGCCACGTGGCCATCATCGGCCGTCGCCGCTTCCAATAAGGCGTTCTCCCCACTCGCGTTGGTCTGACCGGGATCGTTTGCCAAGGGTTGACCTGTCACGGGGCTCACGGCATGGCCGGCCGGATAACCGGGATGTTTGGGCAGCATGGCCGGATTCGCCCATACGAGGGAGACCGCACAGAAGCCGATCGATAAGATAGTAAGGATTGTGCGCAAGCTATATAGGCTCATGGCATCCTCCTTCATCTCTTAAAACACAAAAGCCTCCCCGGATTGAATCCGAGAAGGCCTGGCGGTGCGCGCACCGAGTTGTCTGCGTGGAAGCTAAAGGGCCGTGGCGTGGTCACCCCGGAGCCATGGCAAGCCCTCCTGAAAACCGATGGATTGAGCATGCGCCATGCCTTCCGACATTGTCAACCGGCTTGACTCCCTCGCCGGTTTTCCACAGAATCAGGCCGCTGGCGACATCGACGAAAACAAGAGGGAGACGAAACCGATGAAAAGCGAGATTCTGTATCCGGGGGCCTTTCCGATGGCGCGGGTCGAACTGGCGGCGGGGGAAAGCGTGAAGGCCGAGTCCGGGGCCATGGTTGCCTGTTCGCCCACCGTGGACGTGGAAAGCAAGATGGAAGGCGGTTTTCTTGGCGCGTTGTCCCGCAAGATGCTGAGCGGCGAGAAGTTCTTTTTTCAGACTCTGCGCGCGAGCCGCGGGCCAGGCGAGGTCCTGCTGGCGCCGACCGTCCCCGGCGACATCGTGGTGTTGGAGCTCGACGGCGTGAGCGAATACTTGGTGCAAAAGGACGGATTTCTGGCCGGTGCGGAGGGGGTGAAGATTGAAAGCAAGATGCAGAGCCTGAGCCGGGGCCTGTTGGGCGGCGAAGGGTTCTTCATCCTCCGCATGAGCGGCACCGGGTCGTTGCTCCTGAACAGCTTCGGCGCGGTCCACAAGATCGCGCTCAAGCCGGACGAAGAGTACATTGTGGACAACAGCCACTTGGTGGCCTGGACCGCGACGACTTCCTACAACATCGAAAAGGCGTCGGCCGGCTGGATC
>JACQCB010000022.1 GCA_016201805.1 Nitrospirota bacterium
GCATTGCGATCCTCATCGTCCCCCCTCCGGTCTGGCGCCAGATTCTATCACGGAGCGAGAGGCCGGCTCCTCGGCCGTCGGCCGAGCAGATTTAGGATTGAGAGCGTCTCGGGCCGATACAGACCCTCCGTGGCTGAGCACACTTGATCCAACGGCCTTCCCAGGCGAAAAAGTCTGTGCCGGCTGTCGGGCAAAATAACTGGTTTAGGAACGCCACGCCAGACGGCCAGAAGGCTTCCTAGCAACGTCACGCCACCCACCACCAGCAAGACAATACCCCAGCCCGTCACAAAATGAGTATGCCGAAGAGTCCTCGTCACTTTCAAGTCTGAAACATGCCTTGACTCGCAGGATTTAAGCCTCCTATGATCGGCTAGGCACAGGCCATCGGCCTTGCGCAAATACTTCGCAAGAAGAAGGGAGGGGAACGATGCCGCACGATTTCATGCCGGGGTTGGCCGGGGTGCCAGCCGCCAAATCCTCGGTCAGCGACGTGGACGGCGAGCGAGGCATTCTGGAATACCGCGGCATTCGGATCGAGGACCTCTGCGCGAAGTCGTCTTTTCTTGAAACGGCCTATCTCTTGCTGTTCGCTCGCCTGCCGGCCAAAGCAGAATTGGCCGACTTCACTCAGGACATCACCCGGCATCGCCGCATCAAATTCAAGATCGTCGATCTCATCAAGTGCCTGCCCGAGCATGGCCACCCGATGGATGCGCTGCAAGCGGCCGTGGCGGCGTTGGGCATGTTCTATCCCGGACGAAACGTCCGGGATACCGAGAACAACTATTGGTCGGCCGTGAGGCTGATCGCCAAGCTGCCCACGATCATGGCCGCCTATGCGCGGATTCGCCGTGGAGACGACCACATCGTCCCCTGCGACGAGCTGAGTTTCTGCGAAAATTTCTTGTACATGCTCTCGGAGAAAGAGCCGAACCCGGTGCTGGCCAAAACGCTGGACGCCTGCCTGATCCTGCACGCGGAACATACGATGAACGCCTCCACCTTCACGGGGCTTGTGACCGCCTCGACGCTTGCCGATCCCTATACGGTGGTCGCCTCCTCGATCGGGGCCTTGAAAGGCCCCCTGCACGGCGGGGCCAATGAAGAAGTGGTTCAGATGCTGAAAGAGATCGGCTCACCGTCCCGCGTCCGGCCATATCTTGAGGCGAGGCTACAGGCGAAGCAGAAGGTCATGGGAATGGGGCACCGCGTCTATAAAGTGAAGGACCCGCGTGCCACTGTTCTCCAAGAGCTCTGCGAGAAGCTGTTCAGGGAATGCGGCACCTCCCCCCTCTACGACGTGGCCTTGGAAGTGGAGCGTGTATCAGCCGAGTTGCTAGGGGAGAAGAAAATTTATCCCAACGTGGACTTCTACTCGGGGATCGTTTACGACAAGATGGGCCTCGACGTGGACTTCTTCACGCCCATCTTTGCCCTCGCCCGCGTGGCCGGCTGGCTGGCCCACTGGTTCGAACAATTGCGCGAAAACAAGCTCTATCGGCCGGACCAGATTTATTCGGGGGAGCATAACCGCGCCTACGTGCCGATCGAGGAGCGCGAGCCTTAACCGATCTCCAAACCCTCGCGACCCGGAGCGCCACAGAGGAAGCCCGCCGCATCACGCGACGCGGCGGGCCTGGCACTCAACTCATTTTTACTTCAATCGCCTTGGGCTTGACCTTTTCTGCCTTCGGAAGATGAAGACCGAGGACGCCGTCCTTAAACTCCGCTGTGACCTTGGCGTCATCGACGTAGTCGGGCAGCACAAAGCTCCGCACGGTGGTACTTCTTGCCTTTCTCCTCCTTGTCCTGTTTCCGCTCGCCCTGGATCGTCAGCACGCCGCCAGCCAGCGTGGCTTTCACGTCCTCCTTCTTGATTTCCGGCAGTTCCGCCTTGATGAGATACTCGGTTTCCGTCTCACTGACGTCCACGGTCGGAACCCAATCGACGATCGTCAGGGCTTCCTTACTGCTATTATCGTGCTGCACGACTGGCCGAACGAACATGGGCTGAGCCGACCGAAGCTTCCTCCAATTCACGAAATGGATCCCAGCGTACCAGAGTCATGGCTAGCCTCCTTTCTTCTTTGTAGGCCTTCTCTGTGTTTTGTGTCCCACGCTGAGGTGAATAATCCATGGCGGGATAAAGTCAAGGGGTGCAAATCCGGGGAGACAAAAGAACGGATGGGCGTCCTGCCTCTTGACCGCCGCCGAATCGGAATGATTATGCCGCTCCGGCGCGCAGCCCCGGCAAGTCTTATGGCAGGCTATCCGGTAATTGGGCGGGCACTATGGGCGACTTCTTCTGCCTGTTACGGCGTTTTGCTGCCCCTGGCTGGTTCCGGTCAACCTTGATGATTTTTACGTCGAAGAGGATATTCTTGCCGGCGAGCGGATGGTTCATGTCGAGCACGACGGTCTTTTCCGACACCTCCAGCACCACACCAGGCCGGCTATCCGGCGCGCGCATCACCGAGCCGACTGCGACATCGGGCGGTGCCTTGGCCCGCTCGATCGTCATGGTCGCGGTTTTGTCGTAGAGACCGAAGGCCTGCTCGGCGAGCAAATCCACCAGTTTTTTCTGACCGGCCTTCATGCCGACCAAGGCCTTTTGGAGACTTTGCAAAATTTCAGGTTGACCCTGGGTATAGGTAAACGGAATCTTGCCGACGTTGCTGTCGATCACGGTCTTGTCTGGCAGCATCAACGTATATTCGATGGTCACCGCCAGACCGTCGGCGATTTTCAGATTGCCGTCAGCTGCTTCCGCAACGGCCCCCAGCACAGCGCACCCAACCAGCACGGTGACTGCCAGTCTCATTCCGCTTGCAAGGCCGTTCATTGCTCCTCCTTTTGTCATCCATATCGCCCTCAGCCACTCGCGAGGCACGATAGCCCGCCCAATCCGGCCTGTCAACGGAAGAGCCAGGAGCATCGTGCAAGAAGTTCTTGTGCACGCAGAGACGTTGAATTAAGAAGCTCAAGATGTCGCCGCCAAGATTGAGAGAAAGCCTGTCGGACCGACAAAACCTTTCGCGAGGTGGCGACCGGCCAGCAAATCCTGCCTGTCGCCAAACTTGATGCCTACTCGATCCTGGAGAATGACCGGCCCGGATCAACCACCCTCCAAAAAGAGGTCGCGACGGCGCTAACCGTGTGATGATTTTGACAATTCCAAACCAGCCGTGCTAGATTCGCGGGACTTTTTGGCATTTCCGCAAGGCAGGCCGTTGCCCGGTGGAAATGGTGACAGCATACAGACGGAAGGACGGGGTTGCGTGATGGCGATAGCAGGAGATCAGCAGGCACATCTGATCGTCGTAATAGGGGCCGGCCCAGCCGGCATGTCCGTGGCCAGCTTCATGGCAAAGGCCGGACATGAAGTGGTGATTCTGAACCGCGACATCAAGTTCGGGGGACTTGCCGAATACGGAATCTTCCCGAACAAGTTAAAACTGCGCGGAGGATTGCGGAAGACCTACTGGGAAATCCTGGAACGCCCAAACGTGCATTATTTCGGCAACGTGTCGGTCGGCAACAAGAAAGACCTGACGATCGAAGACCTGCGAGGCCTCGGGGCCAGCGCCCTGGTCTTCGCGACTGGCGCGCAAGGCACGAAGACGATCGGCGTGGAGGGAGACTCGGCAGTCGGGGTCTACCATGCCAAGGACGTGGTGTACCATTTCAACCGGTTGCCAGACTTTGCCGAGCGTCCGTTCGAAATGGGCCGTCGGGTGGCCGTCATCGGGGTCGGCGACGTGATGGTCGATATCGCCCATTGGCTGGTGCAGTACAAACGCGTCGAACAAGTCACGGCGATCGCGAGGCGCGGCCCGCTGGAACGCAAATACAACCCCAAGGAGATTCGCGCCGTGTGTTCCGTCATCGACCAGGACGCGTTGGCCAAGGAATTCGCCCGCATCCGGCCACGGTTGGAAGCGGTGGGACAGAACCCCGACGAGATCCTCAAGGACATGCTGGATGAGTTCGCCAAGTGGGAGCCGCTGACAAGCCCGAGCAAGATCGGGTTCCGTTTTCTGGCATCCCCCCGCCGAGTCTTGACGGATGGGCAAAACCGCGTCCGCGCTCTGGAGATCGAGGAAACCAAGCTGGAACCCAAGGGGGAGGACACCGCGGCGGTTGGGCTAAAACAATATTATGAGTTTCCTTGCGACAGCGTCGTCTTTGCCGTCGGGGACCGGGTGGACGAAACACTCGGCTTACCTTACAAAAACGGCGTCTTCGTGACCAATCCGTCGAAAACCAACCACGATCCCGATGACGCGCTCTTTCAAGCCTACGACGAGGCCTCCGGCAAAGTGGTCGACGGGGTCTTTCTCGCCGGGTGGGCGCGCAAGGCCAGCGAAGGGCTGGTCGGGGTTGCCAAGCGGGACGGGGAGTGGTGCAGCGAAGTGGCAAGCCGGTATCTGAACGCCCAGCCCGCCCGCGATCGGAACACGATCGACGGCGTGGTGCGGCGACTCCGTGGGCTGCTCGAAGAACGGAAGGTGCTGGCGGTCGACGCCGAGGGACTACGCCTCCTGGAAAAAGCGGAGCAAGAACGCAGCCCGTCCAACGACGGAATCGGGGAATTTAAATTTTCTTCCAACCAAGAGATGCTCGCCCAGGTCCGGAACAAACGGGAAACTTGCAAGGTACCGGCCGGCCACTAACCTTCTCCCCATTTCAGCTTTCTGCGGATCACGTCGTAATAGGTCCGATCCGAGAAACGGACCAGGCGCGTACGGTGCTCCGACGCGCCGATCGCCACCGTATCCCCCTGGGTCATCGCAATGCCGACTTGCCCGTCAAAGGTGGTCATGGCCCCCTCATCCTCACTGGTCAACGTCACTTCCAAAGCCGCGCTGCTCGGAATCAGGAGCGGGCGGTGCGTCAGCGTGTGCGGGCAGATCGGCGTGAGGATCAAGGCCTGGATGGACGGCGTGATGATCGGCCCGCCTGCCGACAGGGAGTAGGCGGTGGACCCGGTCGGAGTGGACACAATCAGCCCGTCCCCCCGCAAGTTCGTCACAAACTTCCCGTCGATCATGATCTGGATCTCGATCATGCGCGAGAGAGTTCCCTTGCTGACGACCACGTCGTTCAGCACGGTGGCCTGCGCCACGTGTTCCCCGTGACGATGCATCTGGGCGAGGATCATCAAGCGGTCATCGAGCGAATACTCCTGCGCGAAGACCCGTTCGAGCGACGGGTAGAGGTGTTCGAGACTGACCTCGGTCAGGAACCCCAACCCCCCCATGTTCACCCCCAGAATGGGCACGCCTCGTTCCTCGACGAGACGGGCGGCACTTAGCATCGTCCCGTCACCGCCCAAGACAATGACCATGTCGGCCAATGCCGCGATCTGGGTCTTCTTATGAAGGGGAGGCTCGTCGATGAGGGCAGCCGTCTTACCATCGACGAGGACTTCTTTCTGCCGCTCCCTCAGCCAGGCCACCAGGTCCTTGAGGATGTGTTTGACGTCGGGGAACTTGGGCTTGGTCAGAATGCCGATCGTTTTCATGGGTGCCTTGGTTGCGGATATCTTCGCCACGGTCAACGCCTACACTCAGCGCGCGGGACGGAAGCGGCAGGGAAGCGCGGGTGAAAACGGGGTGGAATTGTATCGGGAGGCAGGAAGCTTGTCAACGAATGCTATCCTAACGAACGATAATCGACTGAACCTGCGGATGAATTACGACAGATTCTGCAAGAGTTCCCGCGCCTCGGTCAGCTATCGCAGCGAACCAAAGGAGGAAGGATGTTCGAACGATTCACGGATAAGGGTCGGAAGATCATCATCCTGGCCAGGGAAGAGGCCGAGCGTCATCAGAACGATGACGTGCGCACGGAACACCTCGGCCTGCCTATTCTTCGTGAGTCAGACGGCATCGCCCTC
>JACQCB010000168.1 GCA_016201805.1 Nitrospirota bacterium
GTCACCACGTGCTTCCCTCTCGCCATGGCCTCCAGGATCAGACGCTTGGCGGCGTCGTAGCCGCCGATGAGCTCCAGCACGATGTCGATCGAGGGATCGTCCAGGATCTGCCGCGCATCGGTGGTCAGCACCCCCTGCGGCAACCGGACGCCACGATCCGTCGTAATGTCCAAATCCGCCACCCGGACCAACTCCACCGGCACCCCCACACGGCGACGGATGACCGCGGCGTTGCCCAATAAAATTTTGGCAACCCCGGTGCCCACCGTCCCGAATCCTATGACGCCGACGCCGATCTTCGACTTCATCATGTCCCGTCGTATTTCAAGGTCTTCTTGATGCCCCGCACAGCCTGTCTGATCCGCTGTTCGTTTTCCACCAGGGCAAACCGCACGTATTCGTCCCCGCCCTCGCCGAATCCGATCCCTGGAGACACCGCGACCTTGGCGTCCCGAAGCAGCAGCTTCGAGAACTCCAGCGAGCCCATCCCTCGATAGGGCGTCGGAATCCGCGCCCACACGAACATCGTGGCCCGAGGCCGGTCGACTTGCCAGCCGATGCGGTTGAGCCCGTCCACCAGTTCGTTGCGACGATTCTGATAGCGGAGCACCGTCTCCTTCACACAGTCCTGCGGCCCGTTGAGGGCAATGATGCTGGCGATCTGGACCGGCTGAAAAATGCCGTAGTCCAGGTAGCTCTTGATCTTGGCCAGCGCCGCGATGACTTCCCGGTTTCCGACGCAGAACCCGACGCGCCAACCCGGCATGTTGTAGCTCTTGGACAGCGTAAAAAACTCCACGCCGATGTCCTTGGCTTCCGGCACTTGCAGGAGGCTTGGGGCACGGTAGCCGTCAAAGACAAGGTCGGCATAGGCCAGGTCATGCACCACGATGACATTGTGTTCTTTGGCAAAGGCCACCACCTTCTTGAAAAACTCCAGGTCCACCACCGCGGTCGTCGGATTATGTGGGAAATTGATGACCAGCACGCGCGGCCGAGGCAGCGTCTGGCGATAGACTCGTGTCAGGTCGTCGAAGAAGTCGCTGTCTTGGCGCAGCTCGATGCCGCGTACCTCCCCTCCCGCAATAATCACGCTGTACATGTGGATGGGATAGGTGGGCGTGGGGGTCAGGACGACATCGCCGGGCCCAATCATCGCCAGCGCCAAATGCGCGATCCCTTCCTTGGACCCGATCGTGACGATCGCCTCCGTTTCCGGGTCCAGGTCCACATCGTAACGGCGTTTGTACCATCCCGTGATCGCGTGACGAAGCTTGGTGATCCCCTTCGACGCCGAGTAGCGATGGTTCTTGCTGTTCCGTGCAACTTCGATCAGCTTGTCGACGATATGGTCCGGCGTCGGCTGATCCGGATTCCCCATACCGAAATCAATGATGTCCTCTCCCCTGTGCCTGGCCTCCAGCTTGAGCGACTGGACCTGCGCAAACACATACGGAGGAAGCCGTTTTATACGATAAAATCCTTCCACTCTTCCCTCAATTTCTCAAGGACAACAACCCTTTGAATCCTTTGTCGCAGACAAAGGCCGTTTCAAAAAGAGCCTCATTTTAATGCAGCCGTCCTAAATAGTCAATTTTATTCCGGAGTTGAGCGAGTTCTGAACTGCGGAGACCACCTCGGCCAGACTCGACGCCAAGCAGAGGCCAGAAACTGTGCAGCAAGAGCCGGTCGCTCTGCCCTCCCAGCCTCCCTCATGGCCAGACTCCCCTTGCTACCATCTGTCCTTTTTGTAATAATATCAGAATCTTTTGCAAACTCCCTTGTTGCATTCGGCCTTGCGTCGAAAATGCCGCAAGGGGCGCCGCTATCCAAGCATCCACAAAGAGTACAGGGGAATCGTGGCTAGTTTAGGCGTCAACATCGATCATGTGGCAACACTTCGCCAAGCCAGGGGAGGCAGCGAGCCGGACCCTCTTGCAGCGGCCGTGCTGGTGGAGTTGGCCGGTGCCGATGGCCTCGTGGTACACCTGCGGGAGGATCGTCGCCATATCCAGGACCGCGACCTCAGCCTGCTGAAGGAGATCATCCAGACCAAGCTGGATTTGGAAATGGCGGCCGAGGAATCGATGGCCAAGATCGCCCAGAGCATCAAGCCCCACATGGTCACCTTGGTGCCGGAGCGGCGGCAGGAATAGACGA
>JACQCB010000170.1 GCA_016201805.1 Nitrospirota bacterium
TTTTGCTCCGGATCCAGGACCTCGAGCAGGGCGGCCGAGGGGTCTCCTCGGAAGTCCATGCCCACCTTGTCCACTTCGTCCATCATGAAGACGGGGTTGCTCGTTCCGGCCTGCTTGATGCCCTGGATGATGCGTCCCGGCAAGGCGCCGACGTAGGTCCGGCGGTGGCCTCTGATCTCGGCCTCATCGCGCACTCCGCCGAGGCTGACGCGGACGAATTCCCTTCCCAGCGCCCGCGCAATGGATTTACCGAGAGAGGTTTTGCCCACGCCGGGGGGGCCGACGAAGCAGAGGATGGGCCCCTTCATCTTGTCTTTTAATTTCCGGACAGCCAGGTATTCGAGGATGCGTTCCTTGACCTTTTCCAGGTCGTAGTGGTCTTCGTCCAATACCTTGGCGGCGGCCTTGATGTCCAGGTTGTCCTTGGACCGCTTGCTCCACGGCAATTCGACCATCCATTCCAGGTAGGTGCGGACCGTCGCCGATTCGGCGGTATCCGGGTGCATCTTTTCCAGACGCTTGAGCTGCTTCTCGCACTCCTTCAGGACTTTCTCCGGCATCTTGGCGTCTTTGATGCGCTTGCGGAATTCGGTGACCTCTTCCGCCCGTTCGTCCAGTTCGCCCAATTCTTTCTGAATGGCCTTGAGTTGCTCGCGCAGGAAGTACTCGCGCTGGGTCTTGTCCATTTCCCCCTTGGCTTGGGCCTGGATCTTTTGCTGCATGGACAGGACTTCGATTTCTTTGGACAGAATGTCGCTGACCTTCCTGAGCCGCGCGATGGGGTCCTCTATTTCCAGGACGTCTTGCGTGACCTCCACCTTGAGTCCAAGGTTGGAGGCCGCCATGTCCGCCAAGCGGCCGGGATCCTCCAGGTTCTCGATGACCACCATCACGTCCGGCATCAATACTTTGCCGAGGCTGACGATCTTTTCGAGTTGCTCCTTCACGGTCCGCATCACGGCTTCCGCTTCGAGCGAGGCCGTCGCCGGTTTGGCTTCGGTGGCCTTGGCGATCCGCACGGAGTAGTAGGGATCGGTCTGGATGTATTCCCGCACCGTGCCTTTGGAGAGGCCCTGGACCAGGATCTTGATGCGCTCGTCCGGCAACTTGAGCATGCGCATGATGATGCCGATCGTGCCGACCTCGTGGATGTCTTCGGGTTTGGGGTTCTCGACGTCCAGAACCTTTTGAGTGGCCAGGAAAATCATGCGGTTGCCGGCCAGCGCCGCCTCGATGGCTTTGATCGACATCTCGCGTCCGACGAACAGGGGCAGGACCATGTAAGGGAACACCACGATGTCCCGCACCGGCAGGAGCGGCAGGTGATCGGGGATTTCAAGGTTCTGGATATCTTGTTCGGCCGATTCCGATGACATAAGCTGGAGGTCCTCTCGGGTGGTTCGCTGGCGGTTACGTGAATCAGAACGTCGTCAATCGAAAAGCATACAATTCATCTCATCGCATCATCGCAGCTGTTTGAGATACCGTAAGAACGGCGGACCAAGCACGGGATTTTTGAGCGCGAAATCGACCGTCGCTTTCAGAAAGCCCAACTTGTCTCCTGCGTCGTGGCGCTGGCCTTGGATTTCCTGCGCATAGAGCGGGGCCTGTCTGGCCAGGCAACGTAAGGCGTCGGTCAGTTGGATTTCACGGTTTTTCCCCGGGGTGGTTCGTTCCAGAATGGGAAAGATGTCGGGGGAGAGCACATACCGTCCGATGACGGCGAAGCGGGATGGCGCCTGGGAGGGAGCCGGTTTTTCAACCAAGTCCAACACCCGATGCAGACCTCCTGCGACGCGACGTCCGGCGATGATGCCGTACTGGCTGACCTCGGCTCGCTGCACCTTTTTGACTCCGATCACCCCTCCGTTCCCCGCATCATACGCCTGAATCAGTTGCGCCAGGGCCGGCACGGGGCCGTCGATGATCTCGTCGCTCAGAAGAATGGCAAAGGGTTCGTCGCCGATCAGATGTCTGGCACAGAGGACGGCGTGACCCAGGCCGAGGGCCTCGGATTGTCGGACATAGCAGAAATTGGCGATTTCAGAGATGCGCCGGATGTCTTTCAGAAGTTGGGCTTTGCCGTTCCCCTTCAGGTTCTCTTCGAGTTCGAATGAACGGTCGAAATGATCCTCGATGGCACGCTTGCCACGGCCTGTAATGATGATGATGTCCTCAATGCCCGATGCGACCGCCTCCTCCACTGCATACTGAATCAGCGGCTTATCTACGAGGGGCAGCATTTCCTTGGGGGAGGCCTTGGTGGCCGGAAGAAAGCGGGTTCCAAGGCCGGCCGCCGGGATGATGACTTTTCGAATGGCCGTGGAGAGCATAGATGTGGATAGTATGGGATCGATTGGAGGAATGTCAAGAAAACGGCTGCCGAACAGCGAGGTCGATTCGGCAGTACCGGAGCGGAGAAAACCTCTTTACATTGGAGCCGTTACCCCATATAATTCCTGAAATTTTTCAAAACCTTTCATTGGGGTGCGGTTGTCGTTTCAACCGGTGGCCGACGAGGTTCATGCGTCGCAGGTTCAGGTTTCGATGGATCGTCTTGCCCGGCAGTTATCGCGATGATGCCACGCCTTCATCATAATAAGCAGTTATCGCGATGATGCCACGCCTTCATCATAATAATAAACGCACCGTTGGGAGAGATTCGCTGACGGCTCTCCGGCCTTCCGACTTGCTTGCCGCCGGTCGCGATCGGTTGCTCCGTACAGAAAGGTTACAGTGACCAATCGGGCTGGAAGATTGTCGATTGGTCTTGCGGTTGTGATGGCGGCCTTGTGGCTGCTGTTCCCCTCGACTCACTCGTATGCGCAAGACAACGTGCAGAAGATCAAGTCCCTTGAGGTGCGGGGCAACAAGCGCATTGAGGAACCGGCCATTCGCGGCCGGCTCACGTTGAAGGTCGGGGACCCCTACACGAGCGAATCGATCCGGACCCAAATCCGGGTGATCTACGAGATGGGGTTTTTCGAGGACGTGCAAATCGAGGCCGAGCGGGTGGCCGGCGGCGTGGCCGTGGCGTTTGTGGTGCGGGAAAAACCGTTCATCACCGAGATCGTGTTCGATGGGAACGAGAACCTGAGCGACGACAAGTTGCAGGAAAAGATGACCATCCGCAGTCAATCTTTTCTGGATCAACCGCAGGCCAAAGAGAGCGCCGAGAAGATCCGCCTGGCCTACCAGGAGGATGGGTACTATGGCGCTCAAGTGACCCCGATCATTCAGACCTTGGAAGAGGATCGGAAGCGGCTCACGTTCTTTATCAAGGAAGGCGACCGGGCCAAGGTCAAAACGGTCATTTTCGACGGCATGAAGGCGGTCAGAAAAAAAGAGCTGTTCAAGATCATGGCCACCAGAGAGTGGATCTTTCTGATCTCGAAGTTTACCGATGCCGGCGTTCTGAAACGCGAGGAACTCAACAACGACATCGAGCGGATCAAGGAAGTGTACTTGAACAAAGGCTACCTGAACATCCAGGTCGGAGCGCCGACCCTCGAGTTGAGCGAGGACAAGCAGTGGTTCACGGTGACCTTCCCGATCGTGGAAGGGGAGCCCTATAAGATCAGCCAGGTGGGGTTCCGGGGCAATACGGTGTTCGAAGAAGCGGAGCTTCGGGTCGGGTCCAAAGTCACGCCGGGCGCGGTCTTCCAACGGGCCAGTCTCCGGGATGAGATCACCAGGGTCACGGAACTGTATGGAAGCAAAGGCTATGCTTTTACAGATGTGAATCCTGCGGTTACGCCGGATCCCCAGACCAAGACCGCTGCGATCCTTGTGCACATCAAGGAAGGGGACTTGATTCGGGTCCGTGAAATTCACATCACCGGCAACGACAAAACGCGGGACAACGTCATCCGTCGCGAAGTCCGGGTGGATGAGCAGGACGTCATCGACACCGTGGCGATCAAGCGGAGCTTCCAGCGGCTGAACAACCTCAATTTTTTCGAGACGGTCGAAATCCTTCCCCGACAGGTGGAACAGGACAAAGTGGACCTCGACGTCAAGGTCAAGGAGAAACCCACGGGCCAGTTTAGCATCGGCGGCGGGTACAGCACCCTGGACCAGTTGACCGCAGTGGCGGACATTACCGAAGGTAACTTGAATGGCCGCGGCCAGATGGTGCGGGTCCGAGGCCAGTTGGGGCAGCGGCGTTCGCTTGGGTTGATCACCCTCCGCGATCCCTATCTGAACGACTCCCTGACGTCCGGGCAGATCGACATCTATCGGACGATGACGAACTACACCACCTATTTCGAAGACAAGAGCGGGGCCAGCGCGACGTTGGGACGGTGGTTTTCCGAGTACAGTTCCGGGAGCTTTGCCCTGGTGGCGGAGAGCATGAAATTCTCGGATCCGCAGAGCGATGCGCCAGAATTCATTCTCAAACAGATCGGAACACAGACCACGACCGGGTTTCGAACCTCCTTTTCGCGCGACTCGCGTGACTACTACCTGGATCCTCGGGCCGGCATGCGTAACGCCTTCAACGTCGATTGGGGGACCCGGTACCTCGGCGGTAGCAACAATTACTACAAGGTGACCGTCGATACGATGAAATATTGGTCGCTGCCGTATGATTTACGCCATTCCTTGCGTGGGCGTTTCGGCACTGTGGCAGGGATCGGGGGCAGGCCGATCCCGTTGACGGAACGGTACTTCGTCGGCGGCATCAATACGATGCGCGGCTTTGTCTTCGGTCGGGCGGGCCCAGTCACTTCAAGCGGCTCTCTGGTCGGCGCCTCCAAGGAGCTGATTATTAACTATGACTTTATTTTTTCGGTCTCGGCGGAAGCCAAGCTCAACGCCGTCATCTTCTTCGACTACGGCAGGGGGTTCGATGATAACGAGAAGCTGGTTTTGGGCGATCTCCGCAAGGCGGCCGGGCTGGAAGGTCGGTGGATTTCGCCCTTCGGCCCCCTGCGCGTCGCCTACGGACTGAACCTGAACCCCAGGCCGGGAGAGCGGCCTGGCGTGTTTGAATTTTCCGTTGGATCGCTGTTCTGAACAGTGCGTGAGGCGTGAAACGTGAGGGGAGAAATCGATACATGAAGCCAAGCACGGGACGGCAGTTGGAGAAAGTAAAGCGAATGAGCCACTGGGCCATCTCGGTAGCAGCGGTTGCTCTGTCCCTCGCGGCCTGGAGCTGCGCCTCCATGCCAGCCAACCAGCCGGGGGCGAAGGTCGGCGTGGTGGACCCCATGAAGGTGCTCAAAGAAACGGCGGCCGGCAAGAGGGCGGAGGAGTCTCTGAATGCGTTTGTCAAAAATCGCCAGGCGTTGATCGAGCTGGAGGAGAAAGAACTGAAGCGCATGGAAGAGGATTTGGTCAGACAGGCCAGCGTGCTCAGTGGAAATGCGAAAAAAGAGCGCGAGGAGCAGTTTCGGCGTCGCGTGATGGAGTTTCAGCAAAAAGGGGGCGAACTGAACCGTGAGATTCAGGAGAAGCAGAGGGAAGTGATGGAAGGGTTCAGGGAGAAAGTCGAAAAAGTCGTGGCGAAGGTGGCGCAACCACTGGGCATGCAGGTGGTGATTGAAAAGGCCAAAGGCGGTACGATGCTCTATAGCGATGCCTCGCTGGACCTGTCCGCGAAGGTGATCGAGGCGTTCAACAAAGAGATGCCGTGAGGGCTTGGATCGAATCGGCAACGAAAGGAGTGCGGGGAATGAGAGGATGGGGACGGTGGCTTGTTGCTGCGGGGGCGGTGGGGCTTCTGCATGGCCCTGTGGATGGGAGTCTGGCGGCGGAGGCTTTCAAAGTCGGCGTCATGGATCAGCAGGCGGTGGTTGAGCGGACGAAAGCGGGAAAGCGCGCACTGGACGCGCTCAAAGATTTCACGGCCGGCCGGCAGCGCATCATCTCTTCCGACGACGAAGAAATGAAGGCGTTGGAGAAGGCGCTGAAGGATCAGGAGTCCGGGCTGAGCGAGGCGGCGAAGCGGGAGAAACAGGAGCAGTTTCGGAAAAAATTCGAGGCCTACCAGGCCCGTCTTCAGGAGTTCAACCGGGAGATTCAGCAGAAACAGAAGGAAGTAGGCGACGAGTACATGGGGAAAATCAAGCAGGTGGCCGCGGACGTGGCGCAGAAAGAGGGCTATGCGGCGATCTTGGACAAGGGCAACGAGAACACGCTCAGGATCGTCCTGTACCACAGTGCGGCGGTGGACGTCACTGACCTGGTGGTGAAGGAATTCGACAAGCGGTACAAGTAGCCGCGCCGCGACGCAGGACGGGAAGGGCCGCAAGCCGGAGAGGAGACGGGCATGACGATCGAGATCGGGGAGATTCAGGCGATCCTTCCCCACCGGTACCCCTTTCTGCTGGTCGACCGTATTCGGGAGCTTGAGGTCGGCCAGCGTATCGTGGGCATCAAGAATGTGACGGTCAACGAGCCGTTCTTTCAGGGGCACTTCCCGGGTCGTCCGATCATGCCCGGCGTCCTGATTCTCGAAGCGATGGCTCAGGTGGGGGGCGTGTTGGCGTTCAAGTCATTCCCGTCCGCCGGCCGGCCGGTGGTCTATTTGACCGGCGTGGATGGCGCCAAATTTCGCAAGCCGGTGGTGCCCGGCGATCAACTGCGCTTCGAAGTGCACGTGCTCAAGCGACGCCCTCCGTTTTGGAAGATGCAGGCCAAGGCCTATGTGGAAGCCGACTTGGTCTGCGAGGCCGAATTGACGGCGATGGTCACGGAAGAAAAAGACGGGAAACGCGACGCGTGAAGCGTGAAGCGTGAAGCGTGAAGAAAGAAGACCCCCACTAACGACGCTTCACGAGATACGAGCGACGAGATACGTGTACTGAGGAGGCGAAGGAGTGCAGATTCACCCGACCGCGCTGATACATCCGAAAGCCGAGCTGGCTGAAGACGTCGAGATCGGACCGTTCTCCGTCATCGGAGAACATGTGAAGATCGGACGCGGGACACGTCTTGCCTCCATCGGGACGCCGCCCCAGCACCTCCAGTACCAAGGGGAGCCGACGCGCGTGGTGATCGGGCATGACAACATCCTGCGCGAATACGTGACGGTCAACCGGGGCACCGTGCCCGGCGGGGGCAAGACCGTCATCGGGCATCAGAACTTTCTGATGGCCTACGTGCACGTGGCACATGACTGCCATCTGGGGAGCCACATCATCATGGCCAATGCGGCGACCCTGGCGGGACATATCACGATCGGCGACCACGCGATCATCGGGGGACTGGTCGGGATTCATCAATTCGTGCGCGTCGGGGCCTACGTGATGATCGGCGGTTGTTCGGCGGTTGGGCGGGATGTGCCTCCGTTCATGCGCGCGGCCGGAGGCTATCGGGCGCGTCTGTTCGGGTTGAACTCGGTGGGGCTCAAGCGACACGGGTTTTCGAACGAGCGCATCGCCGTACTGAAACGAGCCTATGAAGTCTTGTTCCGGTCCGACTCTCTCATGGCCGAAGCGATCAAGCGCGCGCGGGATGAATTCAAGGACAGCGCCGACGTGCTGGCCATGCTGGCATTTCTCGAAGGGTCCAAACGCGGCATCTGCCGGTCGGTCGGGAAGGATCGGGAGGATGAGGAGTAGCCAGGCGGGGAAGCGGAGCCTGCCGGGGCCCGAGCCGATAGGAGCGGGAGAACGCATCGGCCTGATCGCGGGCAACGGGCGGTTCCCGATTATTTTCGCCGACAATGTCAGGCGTTTGGGCTATACGGTCTCGGCGGTGGCGCATCTCGGAGAGACCGCTCCAGAATTGGAGCAACACGTCGATCGCATCCACTGGGTGAAGATCGGGCAGTTCGGCAAGCTGCTCAAGGCGCTCAAAGAGGACGGGGTGCGGCAAGCCGTGATGCTCGGCGGCATCAAGAAGACGCACGTCTTTACCACGGTCATGCCGGACCTCCGGGCGCTGGCGCTCTTCAGCCGGCTCCGGCATTGGAAAGACGACGGCATCTTGCGGGAGGTCGCGGCTGAGTTGGAGCGCGAGGGCATCCGGATTCGCGAGTCCACCTTCGGGCTCCACGGCATCCTTGTGGAAGAAGGCACGCTCACGAAGCGCAGCCCGAGCAAGAAGGAGTGGGAGGATATCCGGTACGGGTGGGAGACGGCGCTGGAGATCGGGCGGCTCGACATCGGCCAATGCGTGGTGGTCAAAGACCGGGTTGTGGTGGCGGTCGAGGCGGTGGAGGGCACGGATGAAGCCATCCGCCGAGGCGGCGGCCTGGCCGGAGTCGGTGCGTCGGTGGTCAAGCGATGCAAACCGCAGCAGGATTTGCGGTTCGATCTGCCGGCCGTCGGGCCGACCACGGTGAAGACGATGGCGTCGGTCAAGGCCACGGCTCTGGCCCTGGAAGCGGGGCGGAGCGTGCTGCTGGACCGGGACCAGATGCTGCAGAGCGCCGAGCGAGCGGGTATCGCCATCGTCGGACTCACTTCGGTGACGGGTGACGAGTGACGGGTGACGGGTCGGTCTGAAGATCTATGTCCAAGGAAGTCCGCTACGCGTCACGCGTCACGGGTCACGGGTCACGCGCGTCATGAAGCGCATACGGGTCGGGGTGATCGGCGTGGGACATCTGGGGCAGCACCACGCCCGCCTCTATGCCTCGCTGTCCGGTGCGACGCTGGTCGGAGTGACGGATTGCGATCCGGAGCGGGCCAAGCTGATCGCGGACCGGCATCGCGTCCCCGTCTTTCCTCAAGTCACGGCTTTGCTGGATCAGGTGGATGCGGTCAGCGTGGCGGTGCCGACGTCGGCACACCATGCGGTGGTGGCGGAGTGTCTGAACGCCGGCGCCCATGTGCTGGTGGAAAAACCGATTGCCGCCACGTTGACGGAAGCCCGTGACCTGGTGGCACTGGCAGGGACGAAGGGCTGCGTGCTCCAGGTCGGCCACATCGAGCGGTTCAACCCCGTGATCCGAGCCGTGCGCCCGTTGATCGGGAAGCCGGGCTTCATCGAATGTCATCGACTGAGTCCGTTCGGCGAGCGCGGCACCGACGTGGACGTGGTGCTGGATTTGATGATTCACGACCTGGACATGGTGCTCTCGTTCGACCCCGGGCCGGTCGAAGAAGTCCGCGCCGC
>JACQCB010000160.1 GCA_016201805.1 Nitrospirota bacterium
AGGGCATTCTCGCCGAAGCGCATCACCACAATCCCACCCACGACCTCGCCTCCCCCGTTCAACTCCACCAGCCCTCGCCGCATGTCGGGACCGAGCCGCACCGTTGCCACATCGCGCAACAGGATAGGCGTGCCGTTTTCGTTCACGCCCACCGCGATTTCTTCGATGTCCTCAACCTTCTTGATGTACCCGCGCCCACGGACCACATATTCGATCCCGGAAAACTCCACGACGCGGCCGCCCACGTCGTTATTACTCTGCCGGATCGTTTCCACGATCGAGGGAATGGAAAGGCGATAGGCAAGAACTTTGGTCGGATCCAGATTGACCTGGTACTGGCGGACAAAGCCGCCGACGCTGGCGACCTCGGCGACTCCTTCCACAGCCCGCAGCCAGTACCGCAGGTACCAATCTTGGAAGGTGCGCAGCGATGCGAGGTCCTGCTGGCCGGTCTCATCAACAAGTGCATACTGGAAGACCCAGCCCACGCCGGTTGCATCGGGGCCGAGCTGCGGTGTGACTCCCTCCGGCATCCGCCCGGCAAGCTGGTTCAACCGCTCCAGAATCCGTGAGCGCGCCCAGTAGATGTCGGTGCCGTCTTTGAAGAGGATGTAGACATAGGAATAGCCAAAATCCGAGAATCCGCGCACGACCGTGACCTTGGGGGCGGACAACAGCGCGGTCACGATCGGGTAGGTGATCTGGTCTTCGACGAGGTCGGGAGACCGACCGGGCCAGGTGGTATAGACAATCACCTGCGTATCGGAGATATCCGGCAGCGCGTCGATCGGCGTGTGCCACATCGCCCAGAGCCCGACGGCTGAGAACGAAAAGACGAGCAGGAAGACGATGAAGCGATTTCTCGCGCAGTATTCGATGATGCGTTCAACCATGGTTTTCGCTAGGCACGAGGCAATAGGCTATGGGCTATAGGAAGAGTGAGGGAATGAATCTTCTCTTTCTTCACCTATCGCCTATTACCCCTCGCCTAGAGCCTTTACTTCATCCCCATTCCGCCCATGCTCTCCACAACCGCTTTCAGACGGCTTTCGCTGTCGATCAGGAAATTGGCGGAGGTGACCACGTGGTCGCCTTCCTTGAGGCCGGTCACGACTTCGTAGTGGGAACCGGTCTTCACTCCGGTCTTGATCACGCGCGGTTCCAGGCGGCCGCCCCCGTGGTGGATGAACACGAGTTGCTTCTGGCCTGATTCGATTACCGCTTCTTGTGGCACCGACAACCGGGTCCCCAAGTTCACCGTCAGCTCCACGTTGGCGTACATGTCCGGTTTCAGCTTCTCGTCGGAGTTATCCACCTCAAACCTCACCTTGGCGGTCCTGGTCTTGGGGTCCAGCGTGGGGTAGACGAACCCGACGCGACCGGTCCACACCGTGCCCGGTTCGTAGGAGAGCGTCACCGCCGCTTTCTGCTCCTTCTTCACGAAGGCCAACTCATACTCGTAGATGTCGGCCAGGACCCAGATGTGAGACAGGTCTGCGATCGTGTAGAGTTCCTGGCCCGGGTCCACGTGCGCGCCGGCCAGTGTCTCCTTCCGGAGCACGGTCCCGGTGATGGGCGAATGGATGGGAAGCGTCCGCAGTACCTTGCCGGTCTGCTCAAGCTCTCGAATATGCTCTTCGTTGATGTCCCAGAGCTGGAACCGGCGCCGTGCGGCCTCCAGCAGGTCCTTGGAGCCGCGCGCGACTTCCGGAAATTCGCTCGCTCCGAGTTGCTTCTGCCCCTGCAAGGCCAGCAGATATTCCTCCTGCGTGGCGACGAGGTCGGGACTGTAAATGGTGAACAGGACCTGCCCCTTTTTGACGTGGTCGCCTATCGCACTGACGAACAGTTGCTCAATCCAGCCGTGGAACTTGATGGTGACCTTGACCAAACGCCGCTCGTCCGCTGCCACGCGACCCACGGTGCGGATCACCTTCTCAAGCGGACGCCGCGCCACCTGCTCGTACTTCACGCCGATCGTCTGCAATCGCTCCAGTGGAATCGTCACGATACCGGTATCGGGAGTGAGGCGTGAGGAGTCAGGAGTGAGGGGTTTGGCCGCCTTGCTGGTCTCTCCCCCCTCACTCCTCGCGCCTGGCGCCTCACGGGGTTTTTCCATGCCGGGCATATCGGTCATGGAGTCCGGCGTCGAGCCGGCGGGCGGCAGGACCGCCGGTCGGCTCATCAGCCAAAGGGCCACGGCGACGCCGACGGCCAAGAGGAGGACTGCGCTGACCAGGGTCCGGCGTGTCATGGCACCGGCCTCCGTCCCTCCGCCTTCGCAGACAGCGGACCACCGGTGACTGCTTCCAGCCTTGCCACAGCCTTCTCGTGCGCGACCATTTCACCGTGCAGCTCCAACTGGCTCTCCTGAAGCGTGAGCAAGCTGTTCAAGAGCGTGAGGAAATCCACCTTGCCGACCCCGTAGCCCGCCTGCGCGGACTGGAGGGCCAGGGTGGACTGCGGGATGATCGCATCCCGCAGGATGGTGATGAGTCGCTCCGCACGCTGGGCCTGCACGAAGGCGTCCTTTACTTGAAAGAGGATGTCCTGTCGCGTTGCGGCGAGGTCTTCCCGGGCACCGGATAGGCCGGCCAGGGCCTCCTTCACGCCCTGGCGCTGCTTCGTTTCATAGAAGAGCGGAATTTTGATTCCGAGCATCACCTGGTAGCCGTTATCGTTAATCCGATCGTTCCGAGTCCCCAAGGCGTTCAGATCGAAGTCCGGGTAGTACTGACGATGGGCGAGGGACACCGCCTGCTCACTCCGCTCGATGCCCTTCGCCGAGGCCAATAAAATAGGCGAGAAGGCTTCGGCTCGCCGAGCCAATTCGGGGAGGGGCAGCGTCAGGAGCGGGACTCGAATCTCCTCCGGCGTCCCAAGCGGGTCGGAGGGCGGCCGATTCAGCAGGCGATTGATCGCGGCGTGGAGGCTCTCTTTCTGTTGCTCCAAGACCGCCAGTCGGTCCAGAACCCGCGAGATCTCCACCTGGGCACGGAAGACATCCTGCTGGGCGGCCTGCCCGACGCTGTAGCGGGCTTTGGCGGTTTTCTCAAACTGGATCAGAAGGGCTTTGTTCTTCTCCACAATTTCGGTGCTTTTGTGGATGAAGTGTAACGTGAAATACGTCTCTTTCAGGTTGGCAATGAGCCGGAGCTTGGTGGCGAGGAGCTCCTGCTCGAAGCGCTCGGCCTCCCGCTGGGCCACTTCACCCTTGAGCTTCAGCTTGCCGGGAAACGGAATCTCCTGTCCGAAGCCATACATCGCACCTTGGAGTGGCTCGGTCATGGGCATCCGTTGGTACCCGAGCTGGAGCCTTGGGTCCGGGAGAGTTTGCACCTGCGGCACGACCGCTTGGGCTGCCTCCCACCGTTGGCGTGCCACCTTGATTTCCGGGTTCCGCTGAGTGAGTTCCTCGATGAGGCTCTCCAATGACAACCGCGAGTCGTCCGCCGCCTGAGCCGGCTGGGCGGAGAGCGTGACAAACGCCAGCAGCGATAGCCACGCTATGGCCAGGATCGTTGTACGAAGGGGATTCAAGGTATTCATGATGCACCTCTTATTCAAGAGCGGTCAGCTCTCAGCAAAAACATGAATAAGGCGCCAACAATCAGCTTTCAGCCTCACGCTGACGGCTGAAAGCTGATGGCGGAGCGCTTTGCGGTGAATCAGATACGGAACATGGACAGGCGCGTAAAGAGCGGAGGTCCTGATCGGGCAGGGGCGGTGTCGGCAGAAGCATGGGCCGACAGGCCGGCATGGGTCATGTCCGGGCTGAAGGACTCGAAGACGAGGGTTGCGGGCGTGGCGGGCGAGCCGACTG
>JACQCB010000178.1 GCA_016201805.1 Nitrospirota bacterium
CGCCTTCACGACGTACACGGGGCTGTTCAGCGCGGCCGCCCATTTGGCTGCCGCCTTGGGCGTCTTGATCTCCTTGCCCCTCGGTACGGGCACGCCGAACTGCGCAAACAACTGCTTGGCCTGGAATTCATGGATGTTCATGGGGCTCCCTTCGGTCGCGGCTAGAGGCAATCGGCGAGGGGCAATGGGCAAAGACGGTCACATGCCTTCCGTCCAACACCATTGCCTATAGCCCATCCCCCATAGCCCTTATTCTTTTTTCGCGTAGGCAGGAAATAGCATCGGCGAGGTGATGTCGGACGACACGCCGTGTTTGCGCGCCTCCGCCCTGAAGCGCGTGACGTGCTCCAACGTCACCTTCCCCTGCGTGGCGGACTTGGCGCGGGAGGCCGCCGTGAGCCCCGTGCGCTTGCCGTAAACCATCAGGTCCAGGAGCGAGTTGCCCATCAGACGGTTGCGCCCGTGCAGCCCCCCGGAGGCCTCCCCGGCCACGAACAAATTCTTGACGCCGGACTCGCCGTTGACATCGATCTGCACGCCGCCGTTCTGGTAATGGAGGGTCGGGTAAATGAGCACCGGGTCCTTGGCAATGTCGATCCCGTACCGCTCGTACTGCCGGATCATGGCGGGAAAATGTTTCGCCAGCGTCCCCGGCCCCTGTTCGACTTCCAGCAGCGGCGTGTCCAACCAGACGCCGACCCGGCCGGACATCGTGCGGATGCCGCGGCCTTCCTCGCATTCCCGGATGATCGAGGAGGACACCACGTCGCGCGTGTCCAACTCATTCACGAACCGCTCGCCTTTGGCGTTGACCAGGTGGCCGCCTTCCGACCGGATGCCTTCGGTCACGAGCGCGCCGACCAGCTGCTCGGGATAGGCCGCGCCGGACGGATGGTACTGGAACGTATCCACCTGCAGCAGCTTGGCCCCCATGCGATAGGCCATGGACAGCCCGTCCCCGGTCGCCCCGTAGTGATTGCTGGTCGGGAACCCCTGGATGTGCAGCCGCCCGATGCCGCCCGTGGCCAGGATCACCGTCTTGGCCGCCACGACCGCGAAGCGTTTGTTGTCCAAATCCTGCAACACCGCCCCCGTACAGGCGCCGCTGCCGTCGCTGAGCAGTTCGACCACCGCGCTGAATTCCAGCACCTGGATCTTCTGGTTCAGGACTTCGTCCTTGAGCACCCGCATGATTTCGAGGCCGGTGTAGTCGGAGCAGGTGAGGAGGCGCGGCTTGGAGCTGCCCCCGCCCTTCTTCACGTGCAGATTGCCGTCGGCATCCCGGTCGAACAACACGCCCAGCTCCATCAGCCACTTGGCGACGGAGGGCCCCTCCTCCACCATCACCTTGAGAAGCTGGTGATCGTTCTTCATATGGCCGCCCTTGAGGGTGTCCAGAAAATGCTGGACCGGGGAATCCTCGGTGGTCACCGCCACCTGGATGCCGCCCTGAGCCATGACGGTGTTGGAATCGGCCAGACGGAGTTTGGTGGCCAGCAAAACGTTCGCCCCCTGGGCATGGGCATGCAGCGCGGCCGCGCAACCCGCGCCCCCCCCGCCGACCACGAGCACATCCACCTGGTAGGCCGGCGTCAGGTCGATCGAGGCCGGAATCGGGCTATCGCCTTCGAGCAGCGCGGCCAGCTCGCGCACCGTGGACTCGCCTTCGTTCGGCCCGAACTTGATCGGCCGGTAGGCGTGTTCGCGGAAGTCCGGGTGGTATTTCTTGATCAGCGTGTCGCGCTCGGCCGGCTGGTACTTCGGCAGCGTCTGCTTGCGGCGCGCGTCGCGGGTCGTATGGACGATTTGCTGGAGTTGGTGGATTTCCATTTTCTACAGGGGCTATGGGCGATAGGCTATGGGTGATAGGGGGGCATCAAACGATTCTTTATACCTATAGCCCATCGCCTATTGCCTGTCACCTGGGTTATTTCAATTCCGCGCAGACCTCTTTCAACTGCTGCTCGCTCATCTTAAGGACTCGGTCCCATTCCGCGTCGTACCGGCCCTCCTCGATCTCCTTGATGCGCTGGAACAGGCGCAACGGCTTCTCGGCGAAGTGGGCGCCCTGGGCTCGGCTGGCGTAGAGGGCC
>JACQCB010000166.1 GCA_016201805.1 Nitrospirota bacterium
CAACACGATGGCTGAGTCAAAGAGGAGCCCAGGTCGGCTTACCACGTTCCGCGATTCCGTTAAAAAGCTCACCGAACGGTTGGCGGATGCAGAGGGGCCTCCCGCGAGGAAAAGCGACGACCCCAATCGCGAAGCGGACAAGCTCCGTCTCCAAATCCAGGCCATGGAGGAAGAACTCCGCCAGCTCCATCAATCGCGCTACCAATTCGAACAGGCCCACAAGCAAAACGAAAAACTCTCCGCCACGCTCCAGGCGGCCAAGGCGCAGATCGAGGCCTTGCGCGCGGAAGTGGAAAAGCTTACCGCGCCGCCGTCCACCTACGCCATTTTTTCCAGCCTCAACGCCGACTCGACGGCCAACGTCTACGTCTCGGGCCGCAAAATGAAGGTGAACCTCCATCCGGGCATCAAGGCGAAGGCCTTGCGCAAGGGGCAGGAAGTGGTCCTCAACGAGGCGTTCAACGTCATCGAGTCCCGCGGGTTTGACGGGCAGGGGGAAGTGGTGCGGTTGAAGGACCTGTTGGAAGACCGGCGCGCGCTCATCACCCTGCATTTCGACGAGGAAAAAGTCGCGGAACTCGGCGAACCGCTGCTCCTGGAACGGCTCAGCGCCGGGGATCATCTGCTCTACGACCCGCGGTCCGGCTATGTCATCGAGAAGCTGCCGAAGTCCGAAGCGGAGGAATTGGTCCTGGAAGAAGTGCCGGACGTCGACTACGATCACATCGGCGGGCTGGCCAAGGAGATCGAGCAGGTTCGCGATGCGGTCGAGTTGCCGTTCCTGCACCCGCAACTGTTCGCCGAGCACAAGCTGAGTCCTCCCAAGGGGGTGCTGCTCTACGGCCCGCCGGGCTGCGGCAAGACCTTGATCGCCAAGGCCGTCGCCAACTCGATCGCCAAGAAGCTCGGCCATCTCACCGGCAAGCAGGTTCGCAGCTTCTTTCTCCACGTCAAAGGTCCCGAGTTGTTGAACAAATATGTTGGAGAGTCCGAGCGGCAGGTCCGGGAAGTCTTCAAGAAGGCCAAGGAACGGGCCGCCGACGGCAATCCGGTCATCGTATTCTTCGATGAAATGGACGCGCTGTTCCGAACCCGCGGCAGCGGCATCTCCTCCGACATCGAGTCCACCATCGTTCCGCAATTCCTGTCTGAAATCGACGGGGTGGAGCGGCTGCGGAACGTGATCGTGATCGGAGCCAGCAATCGGCAGGACCTGATCGACCCCGCCGTGCTCCGGACCGGACGGCTGGACATCAAGATCAAGATTTCGCGGCCCGATGCGCCTGCCGCGCGCGAGATTTTCGCCAAATACATCATCGCGGACCTCCCCTTTGCCGCCGAGGAAGTCGAGCGCCACAGCGGAGATCGCGCGGCCTTGGTCGACCGGCTCGTCGGGCTGACGGTCGAGGCCATGTATGCGATGTCCGAGGAAAACAAGTTCCTCGAAGTGACGTACGTGAGCGGCGAGAAAGAGATTCTCTACTTCAAGGACTTTGCCAGCGGCGCCTTGATCGAAGGCATCGTGTCGCGGGCCAAGAAATTCGCCATCAAGCGTACGATCGCGTCTCAGGAGAAGGGGCTCAAGTCGGACGACTTTCTCCAGGCGATCCGGGACGAATTCAAGGAGCATGAAGATCTGCCGAATACGACGAACCCGGACGACTGGGCCAAGATCGCCGGGAAGAAAGGCGAGAAAATCGTCCACGTCAGGACCATCACGGCCAGTTCCACCGAATCCAGACGGATCGAAACGATCAGCACCGGCCATTATTTTTAACCCGGGGGTGGGAAGCGGGGGCGATGCTTTTTTCGCGCGTATTGGGAACGGAAACAGAGTTCGGCATCGCGGCGCGTGAGGCGGGCGCCCTCGATCCTGTCTCCAATTCCATCCAACTGATCGGACACTACCCGGCCCTGCCGTCGCCACAGGCCATCTGGGACTATGAGAACGAGAACCCGTTGTTGGACGCCCGCGGGTTCGAAGTGGAAGGCGAACGGGAACGGCCGGGGCCCGACTACAACCGCCTCTTGAACCGGCTGCTCGCCAACGGCGGCCGTCTCTACGTGGACGGCGCCCATCCCGAATACTCCACCCCGGAATGTACGAATGCCCGCGAACTGGTCGCCTTCGAGCGGGCCGGCGAGCGGATCATGGCCGATTGTCTGCAGGCCTTGGCGCGGGATCGCGGCGTCGAGCAGTTTCTCCTGTATAAGAACAATTCGGACGGGAAGGGTAACAGCTACGGCTACCACGAGAATTACCTCGTGGCCCGCTCCGTCTCCTTCGAGCGGATCGTGCAAGCGCTGGTGCCGTTCCTGGTGACGCGGCAAATCTATGCGGGGTCCGGCAAGGTCGGGTCGGAGAACCAGACGAAATCTGCGGACTACCAGATCTCCCAGCGCGCCGACTTTTTCGAGTGCCTGGTGGACCTGAACACGATGGTCAAACGTCCGATCATCAACACCCGCGACGAGCCGCACGCGGACCCGGCGAAGTACCGCCGGCTCCACGTCATCGTCGGCGACGCCAACATGGCCGAGTTGCCCACCTATCTGAAGGTCGGGACACTGGCGATCGTGTTGGAGATGGTCGAGGCCGGCGTGGAGTTTCCGAAACTGGAACTGGACGATCCGGTGCGGGCAATCAAGGAGGTTTCGCGCGACCTGGAGGTGAAGCGCCAGCTGAAGTTGGCCGACGGTCGCGCCACTTCCGCCATCGGCATCCAGCGCGCCTACCTGAAAACCGCCATGGACTATTTCGCCTGTCACGAACTGACGCAGGTCACCAAGGATGTCTTGGTGCGGTGGGAGGAAGTGCTGGACAAGCTGGAACAGGACCCCATGCTGCTGGTGCGCGACCTGGACTGGGTGGCCAAGCGACAGATGATGCGGTCCTACATGGACCGCAAAGGCTGCGGGTGGACTGATCCCCGGGTTGCGCTGATGGATCTCCAGTATCATGACGTCCGGCCGGAGAAGGGGTTGTATTACACGCTGGAACGCAGCAACCTGATCGACCGTCTGGTCCAGGACAGTGAGATTGCCAAGGCGGTGCACATGCCGCCGACCGGCACGAGAGCCTATTTCCGGGGCCATTGTCTCAAGAAGTTTTCCCGACAGATCTATGCGGGGAGCTGGACGTCGGTGTTGTTCGACGTGGGGAATACCACGATCAAGAGGATCCCGTTGATGGAGCCGTTGCGCGGGACCGAGTCCCTCACGCGCGAACTCCTGGAAGGGTCCGACTCGGCGGAGTCCTTGCTGGCCAAGCTGACGGCTTGAGCAGGGTCCCGTTGCCATCTGTCCGGCCGCGCTGGACCGACTGAAGGAGAAACGAACCGTGCCGCTATTCCCCGACAACTACGGATCGAGCTTTTTCGACTACCTCGCGCAGCAGCGACCGGACTTGGCTCCGGCCGGCAAGGGCTTGGGCTCGGCCTCCGGTGGCTCGTCCCCGGGATTCGAGGAGAGCCGGGGGAGCCACGTGCCGCCGGTGACGCACGGCACCACGGTCTTAGCGATCAAGTACCAGGGCGGCGTGTTGATCGCGGGGGACCGGCGGGCGACCGAGGGCTATCAGATCGCCGGCCGTCGCATGGAGAAGGTCTTCAAAATCGACGAACATTCGGCGATGGCAATCGCCGGCGCCGCGGGGCCTTGCATCGAGATGGCGAAACTCTTTCAGACCGAACTGGAGCATTACGAAAAGCTGGAAGGGGTGCAGCTCTCCTGTGAAGGCAAGGCCAACAAGCTCGGCCAGATGGTCAAGGCCAATCTCCCGATGGTGTTTCAGGGGTTGGTCGTGTTGCCGATTTACGTCGGGTACGATCTCAAGCGGGCGGAGGGGCGCATTTACAAATACGACATCACCGGCGGTCGCTACGAGGAGTCGGACTATCATTCGATCGGTTCCGGCGGCAAGGACGCACGGAATACGATGAAAGAGCATTTTCGAAAAAACCTCTCCGAAGAAGAGGCGCTCCAGATCGCGTTGCGCGCGCTCTACAACGCGGCCGAAGAGGACGTCGGCACCGGCGGGCCGGATTTGGTGCGGGGGATCTATCCGACGGCCAAGCTGGTCGGCCTTGCCGGCATCACGGACATCGATGAGTCACGCATCGCAACGCTCTACACCGCCCTGATCGACCTGCGCAAGAGGGGAGCCTAACCATGCCATTGCCCTACTACGTGTCTCCCGAACAGATGATGCAGGACAAGGCGGAGTATGCCAAGAAGGGCATCGCCAAGGGCCGGTCCATCATTGCGATGGAGTACGCCGACGGCGTCTTGATGGTCGCCGACAACCCCAGCGCTTCGCTCTACAAGATTTCCGAGATCTACGACAACATCGCCTTTTCAGGCGCCGGCAAGTACAGCGAATTTGAAAACTTGCGCAAGTCCGGCATCCGGCACGCCGACCTGAAGGGGTACATGTACAGCCGGGAGGATGTGACGGCCCGATCCCTGGCGAACGGCTATTCGCAGGCCCTGGGAACCATCTTCAGCCAGGAGTTGAAGCCGCTGGAGGTGGAGATTCTGGTCGCCCAGGTCGGGGCGCAGGGGGTGGCGAACGAACTGTATCGCATTTCCTTTGACGGCAGCATCTTCGATGAACGGGGGTTTGCCGCCATCGGAGGCCGTGCGGAAGCGCTCCTGGTGTTTCTCAAGGAGCGGTACAAGAACGGTCTGCCGAGCTTGAAGGACGCGCTGGTGCTCTGCGTGGCGGCCCTGGAGAACGTCACCAACCAGAAGCTGCCCCTCGAGGGCCTTGAGATTGCCGCGCTGGATCGCGGTCGCCCGGGGCGCAAATTCCGCCGCATTGCGTCCGCCGAGTCCAGCCAGTTTCTTGCCTGAGTCCGGCGGCGTCGCCCCGCGCGCGAAATCCCGCTCCGATGTTGAAGAACCCTGTGTGGGAGTGTATGCTGAAGACATCCCACGGACAGGGTCGCCATACCCCCATGCAGCAACGAATTTTCGGCCTCGAGAATGAATACGGCCTGATCTTCTCGCCGAACGGGCGCATCTACCTGCCGATGGAGAAGGTCCTCGGCTACATCTTCGAGGGGCTCATCCCGAACAGCTGGCCGTCGAACGCCTTCCTGGTCAACGGTGCGCGGTTCTACCAAGATACCGGCTGCCATCCGGAGTATTCGACGCCGGAGTGCGACAACATCCTGGACCTCGTCGTCCACGACAAGGCGGGGGAACGGCTGCTGGAGGCCTGTCTGCCGGCGGCCGAGGAGCGTCTCAGGGAAGAGGGGCTCTCGGGGGACATCTACATTTTCAAGAACAACACGGACTCGCTGGGCAATACCTACGGCTGCCACGAGAATTATCTGATGCGGCGGGACGTGGATTTCTGGAAAGTGACCGAGCAGCTCATCCCGTTCTTCGTGACCCGGCAGATTTACTGCGGCGCGGGGAAGGTGCTGAAGGTGTCGGGCAAGCCCCAGTACTTCATTTCGCAGCGGGCCCAGCACATCCACGAGAAGACGTCCTCCTCGACGACGTCGTCCCGGAGCATCATCAATACGCGGGATGAGCCCCATGCGGATGCGGA
Organism: Nitrospirota bacterium; assembly: GCA_016201805.1. Lineage (GTDB taxonomy): Bacteria > Nitrospirota > Nitrospiria > Nitrospirales > Nitrospiraceae > SCVQ01. Next base: position 5,561 of record JACQCB010000166.1, read on the forward strand.
GAAGTACCGCCGCCTCCACATCATCGTCGGCGATTCCAACATGTCGGAGTACGCCACCTACCTCAAGGTGGGGACGGCGGCGTTGGTGCTGTCCATGATCGAGGACGGCTTTACCCTCACCGGCATGGAACTGGAAGATCCGGTCAAGGCCATCCGCGAGATTTCTCGTGATCCGACGCTCAAGAAAAAGGTCAAGCTGGACGACGGCCAGCAGATGAGCGCGATCGAGATCCAGCGCGCCTATTGGGAGCGGGCCCACGATTACCTGCAGGTCCATGCGCACGATCCGGTCCTGGACGATGTGCTGGCGAAGTGGGAGGATATGCTCGACCGGCTGGAAGAGGATCCGATGCAACTGCACCGGGAAATCGATTGGGTGGGCAAGCGGCTGCTCATTCAGTCGTTCGTCGATAAAAAGGGCTGCGGGTGGGACGATCCGCGGGTTTTCCTCATGGATCTTCAGTACCATGACGTGAAACGGACGCGCGGACTCTATTACTTGCTGGAATCGCGCGGTCTGACCGAGCGGGTCGTCGATGAGGAGGCGGTGCAGCGTGCCATGTCGATCCCGCCGCAGACGACGCGGGCCAAAGTCCGGGGCGACTTCATCCGCTTTGCGCGGGCCAAGAACCGCTCCTACACGGTGGACTGGACCTACCTGAAGCTCAACGGGTACTGGGAGGAGACCATCCTCTGCATGGACCCGTTCAGCGCGGTCAACCGACGGGTGGAAGAACTCGTCGCACAAGTCACGGGGCTTCGATTTTACCGATGACGGGCATGGGCGTCGATCGAACGAGAGAAAGAACGGGCCGCTCGGACCTGCGGGCGATCTTCGCCGTCGTGCTTTTAACCAGCGTCTTCCCGGTCGATTTGGTGCCGGGTTCTCCTCACGACCTCCGAGGGACTGCCGGGCAGTTCAGCGGCAAGCAGGGGCAGGTCTTGGTGGTGACGGTGCCGGCCAAGGGGCCGGACCCCGAGGTCAGCGGGCGTTTTCTGGGCCGCCGCATTCCATTTTTTCA